>PLIU01000310.1 GCA_003140095.1 Verrucomicrobiales bacterium
ACATTTTCCCGTGAGGCAACAGGTAAATCTCTTAAATTTTCTCCCCTTGACAATCTAGGTGAGTTCTCTACACTCCCCTAGAACGTCTATTAAAGACTATGCAAAACTCGAAAGCTGAACTGCTCCAGGGCACCCTGGACCTCCTCATTCTCAAGACCCTCAACACCGGCCCTCTTCACGGTTACGCCATCGTCCAAAGCATCCAGCGGTGTTCCGACGAAATTCTCGCCGTGGAAGAAGGCTCCCTCTATCCCTCCCTCCATCGCATGGAGGAAAAGGGCTGGATTTCCGCCCAATGGGGCCGGTCGGAAAACAACCGCCGCGCCAAGTATTATGCGCTGACGCGGGCGGGACGAAAGCAACTGGAGGACGAGACGGCCATTTGGGAAAGGGTTTGCCGGGCCATCACACTGGTATTGCAGGCCGCCTGAATTGGAATCGGTGCGACTATGAAGACACTCATCTCGTTTTGGCGCGGGCTCCGCTCGCTCACACAACGACGAGCGGCGAAGCAGGAGATTGACGAGGAACTCCGCTTCCACCTTGAGCGGCGCACGGCGGAAAACATCGCCGCCGGCATGTCGCCGGACCAGGCGGCACGTGCGGCGCGGAAGCGCTTCGGCAACATGCAAAGCGTGCGTGAAGAATGCCGCGACACCAAGGGCACGAGTTTTGGCGAGGCGACTTTGCAGGACTTGCGATTTGCTTCCCGTCAATTTGTCAAGAACCCCGGCTTCGTCGCGGTGGCAGTGGTCACGCTTGCGCTTGGCATCGGGGCGAACACGGCGATCTTTAGCGTGATCGACGCCGTGCTGCTTAAGCCGCTGCCATATCATGATCCGGGCAAGCTGGTGGTCGTGTGGGCGGACAATCCGGCCTTCAACCTCGGCATCCATGAGTTGCCGCCGTCGCAGCTTGATCTGCTTGATTGGCGCCGTCGGGCATCGTCATTCCAGCAATTCGCCGGCTTCGAATCGACGAGCGAGGACCTGAGTCGGAATGGTGAATCTACCCGGATCGGTGCAGTGGCGGTGACCGCCAGTTTTTTCTCAACAATGGGGCTTCAGCCGGTCAAAGGGAGAGGTTTCACGGCGGAGGAGGAACAACCCGGAAAAGACAAGGTTGTGGTGATCAGTGACGGCCTTTGGCGCCGGGAATTTGGGAAGGATCCCAATCTGATCGGACAGACCATTACTTTGAACAACGAGAACCGCGTGGTGGTGGGGATCATGCCGCCCGGATTTAATTTTCCGTTAAGCGCCGAGATGCCAGCGCCGTACGACCTCCCTGCGCGGTCCGACCTCTGGCTGCCGGTGGCAGGCGATGCGAAGTTCTGGCAAGACGATGTCAACCGGCAGTTTATCGTGATCGGCCGCTTGAAAGCCGGCGTCGACATTTTGCAAGCGCAAAGCGAGATGGATTTGATTGCGCAACAGGTTGCCAAAGAGCGCCCATCGACTCACGCGGGCTGGAGCACTCATTTGCAGTCGCTGACATCGCAAGTGACCGGCCAGACGCGGCCCGTGCTGCTTGTGCTCCTCGCCGCAGTGGCTTTCGTCTTGCTCATCGCTTGTGCGAATGTCGCAAGCCTTCTTCTCTGCCGCTCGGCGGCGCGTCGAAAGGAAATGGCCATCCGTGCGGCCATGGGCGCGGGCCGGATGCGGGTGATCCGGCAATTGTTAACGGAGAGCGTCCTGCTCGCGCTGCTCGGTGGGGGCGCCGGGATGCTGCTGAGCGCGGGTGGCCTCAAGATCCTATTGGCGTTGAGTCCGCCGAACATTCCACGCCTGCGCGAGACGGCCATCGACGGACGGGTGCTGATCGCTTCGCTGACGCTCTCTTTCATCGCGGCAGTTCTATTCGGATTGGTGCCGGCGCTCCATGCGTCAAAGGTCAGTCTGAGCGGGGCGTTGAACGCGGGCGGCCGAGGCAATTCGGATGGCGGCAGTCGGCGAAGCCTCACCGGACTGGTTATCGCACAAGTTGCCGTCGCCTTCACGTTGCTTGTCGGCGCCGCGTTGCTCGTGCAAAGTTTCCAGCGCCTGCTGGCGCTTGATCCCGGTTTCGCCAAGACGGGTGTTTGTGCATTCGATCTGACTTTCCGAGGAAAACGTTATGAAAGCGACGACGCGAAAATCGCCTTTTTCCGCCGAGTTCAAGAACAGTTCCGGGCACTTCCCGGTGTGCATAGCTTGGCTGCGATTTCGCACCTTCCGCTCGGCGGCAGCGAGAACGTATCCTATTTTTTGGTGGAAGGATTGGCGTCAACGCCGCAGGGGCACGAGCCTGTCGGCGAAGAACGCGTGGTGACGCCGGGCTATTTTCAAGTCATGGGGGTGAAGTTGGTTGACGGCCGGGATTTCGATACATTCGACACGCGTGATAAGCCGCTGGTGGCCATCGTGAACCAGACGCTTGCCCAACAGTTCTTTCCCGGCGGCAACGCGATCGGCAAACGCATCCGAATGCGAGACTACCGGGAACACGATTGGTTCACTATCGTCGGGATTGTTCGCGATGTGCGAGCCACGGCGCTGGAACTGAAACCTCTGCCCGGCTTTTTCCTCGCTTACTCCCAAGCTGCGGATTCCTTTGGCGACATGACTGTGGTGGTGCGCGGGACCGAAGGAGGATTGCATCTTGGAATCGAGAGCGGACTGCGCCGCGAGATGAATGCCATCGATCCGGCGATGCCGGTGGCCAATTTCCGGACAATGGAAGAACTCGTCTCAACGGCGGTGTCGCGACCCAAGTTCGGCTCCTTCCTCTTGAGTCTATTCGCGGCGACCGCCTTGACTCTCACCATTATCGGCCTCTACGGAGTCGTGGCTTACACAGTGAGCCAAAGACTCCGGGAACTCGGCATTCGCTTGGTGCTGGGCGCCACGCGTGGCGAGATTCTGCGAATGGTTCTCGCGCAGGGGATGTGGCCTGCGCTGGCGGGACTCGTTCTCGGCCTATGCGCGGCAATGGGTCTGGGCCGGTTCCTGGCCTCGCTGCTATTCGAGATCCATGCCACCGACCCGGTCACCCTGGTTGTCGCCTCGATGATCCTGGTCGGCATAACGGCCCTGGCCTGCTGGATTCCCGCGCGCCGCGCTACGCGGGTGGATCTGATGGTGGCGCTCCGTCACGAATGACAAACCCATGAACCCCTTCCGCACAATCCAGCGCTGGCTCCGTTCACTCGCACAACGACGAGCGGTGAAGCAGGAAATCGACGAGGAACTGCGCTTCCACATCGAGCAGCGCACGGCCGAGAACATGGCCGCCGGAATGTCGCCGGAGGAGGCGGCGCGGGAAGCGCGCAAGCGCTTTGGCAGCGTGCAAAGCGTCCGGGAGGAGTGCCGCGACTTGCGCGGCGCGAGTTTCGGGGAGACGGTCGCGCAGGACGTCCGTTTCGGCCTGCGCATGTTGTTGAAGAAGCCCGGCTTCACAGTTGTGGCGGCTCTAACGCTCGGGCTGGGAATCGGCGCGACGACGGCCATTTTCAGCACCGTTTATGGCGTGCTCATCAGCCCCTATCCCTATGCTCGTCCCGGCGAAATCTGGGCGCCCGGAGTCCAAAGCGCGCAGGGCACTCAAATGATGCGCCCCTATCGGCGGGATGAATTCCAGGCCATCTCGGCGCTGCCGGAGTTTTGGGAGGCGATGGGTACGACACCGGGGAGTATCCTCTTGACTGGCGAATTCGCGCCGGAGATGATCACTTCACCGCGACTTTCCCTCAACACGTTTCAGTTTATCGAAGTCCCGCCGATCCTGGGTCGGACCTTCGGACCCGCCGACGTCACAGCAGGGGGCCAACCGGAACCCGTCACCGTCATCAGCTACCGGCTGTGGCAGCATCTCTTTGGCGGTGATCCCGGAGCCATTGGCCGAACGCTCCGCCTAGATGACCAGCTCTACACCATAATTGGCGTTATGCCAGCGCGCTTCGGTTGGTGGACCAGCGATGGCCTCTGGCTGCCGATGGACAACAAGCCGGGCGATCCTGGACGGATATTCCCGATCGCGCGGCTCAAGCCGGGGGTGAACCCTGCCGCCGCCCGCCAGCACCTGCATGCGCTGCAATTGGAACTGGCCAAGACCGATCCCGCTGGATTCCCCAAGGGGAAGTTTGACTCCATGCTGACCAACTACCTGGACATGACGGTGGCCAGTGGAGCGATGCAGCGAACTCTGCAAGTGCTCTTCGGCGCCGTTGGTTTCCTTCTGCTCATCGCGTGCGCCAATGTCGCCAACCTCCAGCTTGCCCGGTCCACCGCCCGCACCCGCGAAATGGCCATCCGCTTGTCCCTTGGAGCCGGACGCGGGAGGCTCGTGCGGCAACTGCTGACCGAGAGCGTGCTGCTCTCTGTCTTCGGTGGCGTGCTGGGACTCGCCTTTGCCGTGATCCTCACGCGGCTGGTCGTGGCGTTGATGCCCGGCTTCTATGTTCCCAATGAAGCGAGGATCGAGATCAACGGTTACGTCCTGTTTTTTTGCCTCGTCATCTCCATGCTCACCGGGATCGTGTTCGGTTTGGCGCCGGCTTTGCAATCCTCACGCCCCAATCTTACCGACGCGCTCAAAGACGAAGGCCGGGGGCACAGTTCGTCGCACGGCGGACGCTTGCGCGCGGCCTTGGTCGTCGCGGAGGTGGCGTTGTCCGTCGTGCTGCTGGTCTGCGCGGCGCTGACCTTTCGCAGCTTTCTAGCTCTCCAGCGGATTGATCCTGGATTTCACGCCGACCACGTCATTACAGTTGATCTGAACTTGCCGTCCACCCATTACGCCACGCTTAGTCAGCGCAACCAGTTTGGCCAGGAGCTTCTGGAACGTGTCCAGCATCTGCCTGGAGTGCAGGCGGCGGAACTGGGCAACGGAGGTCTTCCATTCGGTGGGCCGGAGTCGCCGTATTCCATCAACGGACAGCCCGGTTCCGAGTCTCAGCCTATCATCGTCAATCTGGTGGCTGTGGACTATCTGAAGACCCTGGGCATTCGACTCCTCCGTGGCCGGATGCTCAACCAGGACGACATTTTGCGGCCGGATCGATTCGCCGTGATCAACGAAGCCGCCGCCAAGCTCTGGCCGGCGGGAGAAGACCCCGTCGGAAGGCAGCTTCGCCTGGATCTCTTGAAAGGGCCGGGCGGATCAGTCCTCTTTCCATCCAACAGTTCACCGGATGTCACCGTCATCGGCGTCTGTGCCGACACGCGCAACGACGGACTGACCAGCAAGCCCCGGCCCGCGGTCCTGGTTCCTTACACGCTCGTCGCGCCGCCGGATCGCACGCTGGCCATTCGCACCGACGCCAACTCGAGCGCGTTGATGAATGCCGTGCGCCAGCAACTCCGGTTGATGGACCCCCAACTGCCGCTTCGCAACGTGCGCACCATTGAGGACGCATTGCTGGATGAAACCGTCCAGCCGCGCTTCACGATGGCGCTCTTCAGCCTGTTTGCGGTGTTCGGTCTCGCGCTGGCCACCGCAGGCATCTACAGCGTGCTTTCCTACCTGGTCAGCCAACGAACGCGTGAGATAGGTGTCCGGATGGCCTTGGGCGCGCAACGCAGGGATGTCCTCCGCCTGATACTGAAGGATGGCGGCCGCCTCGCCGGTCTGGGAATTCTGTTTGGCACGCTCGCCAGCCTCGCCGCCGCCCGCCTTGTCGCCAGCCAGCTCGAACTTTTCGCCGTGGCTTCGACTGATGTGGTTTCCTTTCTCGGCGTGGTTCTCCTGCTGAGCCTCATCAGCGCCATCGCCTGCTGGCTGCCCGCGCGCCGTGCCACCAAAGTCGATCCCATGACCGCGCTCAGATGCGAATGACACACACATGAATCCCTTCCGCACAATCTGGCTTAAGCTTCTCTCGCTCGGACAACGTCGGGCGGTAAAGCAGGAAATTGACGAGGAACTGCGTTTTCACATCGAGCAGCGCACGGCCGAGAACATCGCCGCCGGCATGCCGCCGGAGGAAGCAGCGCGCGTGGCGCGGAAGAGTTTCGGCAACATGCAAAGTGTTCGCGAGCATTGCCTTGAAAACCGCGGCGCAAGTTTCGGAGGGGAAACGTGGCAGGACATCCGGTTTGGCGCGCGGCAATTGCGCAAGAACCCAGGCTTTACCACCGCGGCAGTACTCACGCTGGCCCTCGGCATAGGGGCGAACACCGCGATCTTCAGCATGGTCAATGCGCTGCTGTTCCGTCCGCTGCCTTTTCGCGATCCCCAAAGGTTGGTCTGGATTGCCAATTACTTTGCCGGTGCGGCGGGCCTTTCCGGTGAAACCACACGAGTGGCCAACTTCTCTGACTGGCGCCGGCAGAATCAATCCTTCGAGAGCCTGGCGGCTTATTTCGCTTTTTTCGATTTCATCAACTACACTTTGACAAGTGACGGCGAGCCCGTTCGTTTGCAGGGTGTCGGTATTTCCCAAAATCTGCTGGATACGCTGGGGGTGCAACCTCAGCTTGGCCGGGGGTTCACGGATGAGGAAAGCCAATGGAACGGACGGAAAGCCGTCATGCTGACGGATGCATTCTGGAAGCGACGATTTCAAGGGCGCGCCGAGATAGTCGGCCGCACCATCACGCTCAACAACGGCCCAGCCGAGGTCGTGGGTGTGCTGCCCCCGTCGTTCGATTTTTCTTCGATCTTCGCGCCCGGATCATCCATGGACATTGTCGAGCCGTTTCCGATTTGCGCTGAGACGGACGGCTTGGGCAACACCTTGTCCGTTATCGGCCGGCTCAAGCCGGGCGTGTCCATGACGGCCGCACAAGCGGAGTTCAATCTGATAAATCAGCGGCTGGAACACGAGCACCCCGAGCGCGGCAAAGAATTCGCCGCACGCATGACTCCTCTGCCGCAAAAGATCAACGGTCAGTTCCAGCGTCCATTTCTTCTGTTATTGGGCGCGGTCGGCTGCGTCCTGCTTATTGCGTGCGCAACGTGTCGAACCTCCTTCTGGCGCGGGGCATGGCGCGACGGAAAGAACTTGCGGTCAGAGTCGCGCTGGGCGCGAGCCGTGTCCGGCTCATCCGCCAGTTGCTGACGGAAAGCTTGATGCTTTCCTGTTGCGGCGCGGCGCTGGGACTGCCGATCGCCTTCGGGTCCGCCGCCGCCATCGCACGGTCCCATGCGTTCAACATTGCGCTGCTCCAAACCGTCGGTCTCGACGGGACGGCGCTTGGATTCACGCTGGCGATCGCAATATCGTCCGCTCTTCTTCTTGGAATAATTCCGGCTCTTCACCTTTCCAGCCGCAGCATCCATGACAGCTTGAAGGAATCCAGCCGCGGCTCCAGTCATGGACGAGGCCGCACCTGGATCCGTGAGGCATTGGTGGTCACGGAAGTCGCCATGGCCTGCGTGCTGATGGTGGCGGCGGGACTTCTGCTGCGCAGCTTCGTCCGCCTGATCGAGGTCAACCCGGGATTTCGGCCCGAGCAGGCAGTGGCATGGAGCATTCAACCTTCACGCTCGCTGGCCAATCAGGCCGCACAGTCCGCCTATTACCAGGAGTTGGTCCGCGGCGTCGAAGCGCTCCCAAGCGTTGAATCCGCCGGCATGAGCGACTCACTTCCGTTAGGTCGCAACCGGAGTTGGGGAGTCGTTGCGAAGGGGGAAACCTATCGGCCAGGCGAGGACGCGTTTCCAAGAATCGTGGATGCCGGATATATCCACACGATGCGGATACCGCTGCGCGCCGGGCGTGAATTTGATGCACACGACTCGATGGACGGAGCGGCAAAGGTCGCCATCATCAATGAAACGATGGCGCGGCGGCTTTGGCCCGGAGCGGATGCGGTGGGCAAGATCATGGATACGAGCGGCGTGGACCTTGAAGTTATCGGCGTGGTGGGCGATGTCCGTCATGCCGCGCTTGAGGAAAAGTCCGGTGAAGAAATGTACTTTCTTGGCGCCCAGCTTGGCTGGGGCTCGGAAGAACTTGTCGTGCGAACCAGCGGCTCCCCCGCGTCGCTCGTGCCGGTCGTTCGCGCCACTCTCCGCCAGATGGATCCCGGAATGCCGTTGGATCGATTCCGCTCGCTGGGTGAGATAGTCGATCAGGCAGTGTCCCCCAAACGCCTGATCGTGATGCTGTTGGGCCTCTTTTCTCTGCTCGCGTTGATCCTATCAGCTGTGGGCATCTACGGCGTTACTTCCTACGCGGTAAGTCAGCGCACGCCGGAGCTGGGCATCCGCCTCGCGCTCGGCGCCACGACCCGTGGGATTCTCTGGCTGGTGATCAAGGAGGGAATGAAGCCGGTTGCCATTGGTTTGCTCGTTGGCTTGGCCGCCGCCTCCGCCCTGACCCAGGTCGCGCGGTCCCTCCTGTTTGGGATCAGTGCCACCGATCCGTTGACCTTTGCCGCCAACGCGCTGCTGTTTGTTGGCGTGGGCCTGCTGGCCTGCTGGCTGCCAGCCCGTCGAGCGGCAAAGGTCGATCCCATTGTGGCGCTGAGACATGAATGAGATTTTTCCATCAACCACTGACCACGTCATAAACCGGCTCCACCGTCATCCGAACCAAGGCCAATAAATGATCAAGCTGCGCAATCTCGAGAAATGCTACCGGACCAAGGCGGGCTTCACCTACGTCTTGCGTCAAATCAATTTGGACATTGCCGAGGGCGAATTCGTCACCATCATGGGGCCATCGGGCGCGGGCAAATCCACGCTGCTCGGCATTCTGGGGCTGTATGACCACTCGTGGGAAGGTGAGTTCGTCTTTCTTGACGATGCAGTGCATCGGCTCTCGCCGAAGGACCGGGCGAAACTTAACAAAGCTTTTGTTGGCTTCGTCTTTCAGCAGTTTCATTTGCTGGACGATCTGACCGTGGCCGAAAACCTCGATATTCCGCTATCCTACCGCAACATCCCGAAAAGCGAGCGCCAAGGCATGGTGGCGGACGTGCTGGACCGGTTTGGGATCGTGGCGAAAAAGGATCTGTTTCCGAGCCAACTTTCCGGAGGCCAGCAGCAATTGGTGGCGGTCGCGCGCGCCATCATCGCCAAGCCGAAGCTGCTGCTGGCCGACGAGCCGACGGGCAACCTTCATACCGATCAAGGCCGCGAAATCATGGAGCTGTTCAAGAAACTCAATCTCCAAGGCACCACCATCGTGCAAGTGACCCATAACGAAGCCTGGGCGGCGTATAGCCGGCGGATCATCAGATTGAAGGACGGGTGGATGGAGAAATGAGCGTGCCGCATGAGGCGTAAAACGTGAAAATACCGCGAACAATCTGGCGCTGGCTTCGCTCTCTCGGACAACGGCAAGCGGTGAAACAGGAAATTGACGAGGAACTGCGTTTTCACATCGAGCAGCGCACGGCGGAGAACNNAGACCCCCGGTCCATCATCTCCGGCGTTCAGCGCACACTGCGTGGCTTGGATCCGACGGTGGCCATTGAGGACGTGAAGACCTTCGCACAAATCCGCAACGACTCGATCGCTCCGCAGCTTTTCACTATGCGTCTTCTGAGTGGCTTTTCCATTCTGGCCGGCGCGCTGGCGTTGATCGGAATTTACGGCGTGCTTGCTCTGTCGGTTGCATCGCGCCGCCAGGAGATGGCAATTCGGATGGCTGTCGGGGCTCAGCGTCGCAATGTCTTTGGGCTGATCTTGAGCGAGGGATTGAGATTGGTCGGGGTCGGCGTGGTGATCGGAGCTGGTGTGGCTTTCGCCTCCACGCGAGTGCTGCGAGCACTTCTCTTTGGCGTGGAACCAACTGACCTGTTCACCATCATTGTTACGGTGTTGTTATTCATGGCGGTCGCCACTTTGGCTTGCTACTTCCCCGCGCGCCGGGCGACCCAAATTGATCCGATGGAGGCGTTAAGATACGAATGAACTTTCTGCGCACATTCTGTAGCTGGCTCCGCACTCTCGGAAAACGACGGGCGGCGAAGGAGGAAATCGACGAGGAACTGCGTTTTCACCTCGAGCAGCGCACGGCGGAGAACNNGCGGCGCGGGCGGCGCGCAAGCGATTTGGAAATTTCCAAAGTATCCGTGAAGAGAGCCGGGGAATCAAACTCGTACCTTGGCTCGACTCCATCCGTGGCGACGCCGCGTTCGGCTGGCGGCACCTCACAAAGAGGAAGATGACGTCCGCCGCGGCCATCCTGTCATTAGGTGTGGCAATCGGGGCCTGCACATCGGCGTTCCGGATCATCGACGCGCTATTGCTGCGGCCCTTGCCCGTGGTTGAGCCGGAACGCCTGTATGCTCTCTCTCGTGAGAGCATCGGCGGGGATGGCAAGTTCGATACGTACGACAGTTGGGCCTATCCGGCTTTTCGCCTGATGCGCAACGCCGTAAAGGACCAAGCCGAGTTGCTGGCGATATCGTATGCGGAGCGAACGGATCTAACTTACAAGTCTGATCAGGAGATGGAGAAAGCGTGTGTGAACTATGTTTCGGGATGGATGTTCCACACATTCGGCCTGCGGCCCGCCTTGGGGCGGCTCTTGGCGGAGGATGACGATCTCGAACCCGGCACCCATCCGTATGCCGTTCTCTCTTATTCTTATTGGGCGCGCCGCTTCGGAAAGGATCCGCGGGTGATCGGGCGCACTTTCCGCATGGGTGATTACGTTTACGAGATCGTCGGAGTCTCGGAGGCGCCCTTTACGGGCACCGAGCCTGGCACGTTCACGGACATTTTCGTCCCCACCATGATGAATCCCGGGGTGACTCATTCAGACTGGACTTGGTTCCGCACGCTGGCTCGTCTGAAACCGGGAGTCGCCGTCGAAGCTGTCCGCGCGCAATTGCATGCCGTCTCTCGAGCGTTCGAAGAAGAGCGGGCGAAGGGGTTTGCCGGCATGAGCAAAGAGAGCATTCAGAGATTCCTCGACCAAAAAGTTTTGTTGGAACCCGCGGGGGCAGGCGCCTCCGGGATGCAGAAAGACTACCGCCGCTCGCTGGTGGCGCTCGGGGTATTGGTCGCACTGGTATTGTTGATCGCGTGCGCGAACGTTGCCAACCTATTGACCGCCCAGGCCGCGGCGCGGGCGCGTGAGATGGCGTTACGAGTTTCCATCGGCGCGGTCCGGTGGCAGCTCGTGCAACTGGTTCTTATGGAGAGCGCCTGGCTGGCGTTCCTCGCGGCCGCGGTCGGCGCGTTGTTCGCCGGGTGGTCCGCGCCTTTGGTCGTCAGCATGATCAGTCCGTCGGACGACCCGGTGCGCTTGTCTCTTCCAGCAGACTGGCGGGTGCTTGGATTTGGCCTGGCGCTCAGCGCCATCGTGATGCTGCTGTTCAGTCTGGCGCCAGCGTTGCGCGCCTCCGCAGTCAAGCCGGCGAGCGCGCTCAAGGGCGGAGAAGACCCACACTCCCGGCGTCGGCTTATGCATGCGCTGATCGCCGCACAGGTTGCGTTCTGTTTTGTCGTGCTGTTCGTCGCGGGCTTGTTTGCCGCCACGTGCGATAGGCTGTCCCATCGACCCACCGGCTTTTCTGCCGCGCGACTGCTCACGCTCGATACGGTGGCGCAACGCGCCGAGCCGCCGGTCTATTGGGACCAGGTGGCCGAACGTTTGCGCACCGTTCCGGGTGTCGAATCGGTTGCGCTCGCGGGATGGCCGCTGCTTTGCGGGGGCTCCTGGAACGATGCCATCGCTGTGAACGACGGCCCGCCAAGCGAGGACGCGGCCTATTTTCTGAATATCTCGCCCGGCTGGGTCAACGCGATGAAGATTCCTATGATTGACGGCAGAGACTTTCGAGCGAGTGACACGTATCCAGGCGCGGCCATCGTCAACGAATCCTTCGCGAAGCGATATTTCGAGGGTCTAAATCCAGTGGGCAGGCTCTTCGACAGAGCAGGAGACGACGGCCAGCGCCTTCACTTCCAGATTGTCGGCTGGGTCCGCGATGCACGCTACCGCAATCTGCGGGAGTCCATGCTGCCGGTGGCTTACGTTCCGTTCCACTCGATCGACGCCAAAGGCGCATTGAACCCGATACGCGAAGGGACTTTTATCGTGCGCACCTCCGGCCCGAACCCGCTCGCGCTGGCCTCCATCTTGCGCCGGGAAGTGGCGCAAGCGCAGCGCGATTTCCGCGTCCGCAACATCCGCACGCAATTGGAGATCAATCAGTCGCACACCGTCCGCGAGCGACTGCTGGCGAGGCTGGGATTTTTCTTCGCGATGGTGGCGCTGGCGCTGGCGGGTGTCGGTGTGTATGGAGTGTTGGATTATTCGGTGGTGCAGCGGCGGCGCGAGATCGGCATCCGTATGGCGTTGGGGGCCCAGAGACGCGAGGTGCTTGGCATGATCATTGGGAAAGGGATGAGTGTGGCGGGGATTGGGCTGGTCGTTGGACTGGGCGGAGCCTTCGCGCTGACGCGATTGTTGACAAGCCTGCTGTTCGACATTAAGCCCACAGATCTGCCAACATTTGCCGACGTAACCCTTTTGATCGCTGTAGTGGCCTTGTTCGCCTGTTGGCTGCCGGCGTACCGCGCGGCTAAGATCAATCCGATGGAGGCGCTCCGTTACGAATGAACACGCCATGAACCCCTTGGCGACAATCTGGCTTAAGCTTCGCTCGCTTGGACAACGACGAGCGGTGAAGCGGGAAATAGATGAAGAACTGCGCTTTCACATCGAACAGCGCACGGCGGAGAACATCGCCGCCGGAATGTCGCCGGAGGAGGCGGGGCGGGAAGCGCGCAAGCGCTTCGGCAACTTGCAAACCGTTCGTGAGCAATGCCGTGAAAAGCGCGGCGCAACCTTCGGCGAGGCGACTTGGCAGGACCTTCGTTTCGGTTTGCGGATGTCGCGCAAGAATCCGGGTTTTACCACGGTAGCCGTCCTCACGTTGGCGCTCGGCATCGGGGCGAACACCGCCATTTTCAGCGTCGTCAACGCCGTGCTGCTCAAACCGCTGCCCTATCGCGACCCAGCGCGGATCGTCATGATCTGGACGGACAATCCGTCCCTCAATCTCGGCTTTCACGAATTGCCGCCAGCGCCGCCCGACCTGCTGGAGTGGCGCGCTCAGGCTAAATCATTTGAGGAAATCGCAGGCATCCGGCCGCGAACCGCCGATCTTTCCGAGCAGGGCGATCCCGAACGCGTGGGAGGCGCGCAGGTCACGGCGAACTTTTTTGCCCTGCTGGGCGTGCCACCGGCGCTCGGCCGCGTGTTCGAGGCCCGGGAAGCGCAACCGGGCCTGGACAAGGTCGCCATTATTAGTTACGGTCTTTGGCAGCGGCATTTCGGCGGCGACGCCAACCCGATTGGAAAAACAATCACCGTAAACCGTGAACATAGAATTGTGGTTGGAGTGATGCCGCCGGGTTTCAGCTTCCCGCGCGGCGCGGAGATGCCGGCCATGTATGGCGTGGCTCCGCGCGCCGACGTCTGGCTGCCATTCGCGGACAGCGCCGAGTACTGGGCCAACAATGACACCCGCGATTTCATTGCCATTGGCCGAGTGAAGTCAGGGTTCACCCTCCCGCAGGCCAAGCCGAGATGAGCAATCTGGCGCAACTCGAGGCAAAGGAGAATCCGTTGACCCACGCCGGGTGGATAGTCCACTTGCGTCCACTGGCTGTGCAGGTCACGGGCAAAGCGCGGCCGGTGCTCTTGGCGTTGATGGGCGCGGTGGGCTTCGTCTTGTTGATAGCATGTGTGAACGTTTCCAATCTCCTCCTCTGCCGTTCCGCGGCGCGGCGTAAGGAAATGGCCGTGCGCGCCGCCCTCGGGGCGGGGCGCGGACGCTTGGTGCGGCAGTTGCTCTCGGAGAGCGCGGTTCTCTCCTTGCTCGGTGGCGGCCTCGGATTGCTGCTTGGGGCTTGGGTGGTGCGACTGATTCTCGCCTTGAGCCCGCCGAACATTTCCCGCCTGAGCGAAACAGGACTCGACTTCCGCGTGTTCGGGTTCACGGTGTTCGTTTCGCTGGCCACCGGCCTCATCTTCGGCCTCGCGCCAGCCTGGCACGCCTCGAAAATCAATCTAACCCAGGCTCTCCAGGCCGAGGCGCGATCCACCGGCACCGCCGGAAGCCACCACACTCATGGGCTGCTGATCGTCGCCGAGGTCGCGCTTGCCGTCGTCTTGCTCACTGGCGCCGGACTGATGGCGCAAAGCTTTCTGCGGCTTCAGGCGGTTGACCCCGGATTCAATCCGCAACGAGTGGCCGCGTTTGATGTCAGCCTTTTTGGCGATAAATACGATGGCGGAGTCCGAACACGCCGGTTCTTTTGGGATGCCCGCGAGCGGTTGGCGAAACTGCCTGGCATTCATTCGACTGCGGCGATTTCAAGCTTGCCTCTCGGCGGATCAGAAAATCTAAACCACCTTTCATTCGAGGACGTTAGGTTGACAGCTCATGGCGAAGAACCCATTACGGAAAACCGCAGGATAACCCCGGGATATTTTGAGACGATGCGTGTGCCCGTGCTCCAGGGCCGGGATTTCGGCGACTTTGACGGCGCCGGCCAGCAGAGAATTTGCATCATCAACCGGACCATTGCGCGCGATTTCTTTACCGGTGTCGACCCCATCGGCCAACGGCTCAAGCTGGGTCGAAGTACTGACAACGCGCCATGGCTGACGATTGTCGGCGTCGTAAGCGACGTGCGGGGATCCGCGCTTGAGGTTAAGCCGAAACCGCAGGTCTATTCACCCCTGGATCAGGATACGCAGAATGAAATGACCTTCATCGTCCGCACGGACGCGGCCTCGGCCGCAGCGATGGAACGGGCGATTCGGGCCGAACTGAAATCGGTTGATCCCGCGCTGCCCCTGGCCAATTTCCGCACGATGGAAAGCCTGGTGGACAACGCGGTCGCGCGTCCGCGTTTCAGCGCGTTCCTGTTCAGCGTGTTCGCAGCCATCGCGCTGTTATTGACTGCGATTGGGCTTTACGGGGTTGTTGCCTACGCTACGGCCCGGCGCACGCGCGAAATCGGCATCCGCATCGCCCTGGGCGCGAGCGGACGCAGCGTTTTGGCGCTGGTCATTCGAAAGGGAATGTTGCCCGCTTTGCTTGGTCTTGGCCTCGGCCTGGCGGGCGCGGTGGCTTTGACGCGGTTTTTGGCCAGTCAACTCTACGAAGTGAACGCCACCGATCCGCTCACATTCCTTGGTGTTGCCGCGCTTCTTCTCCTTGTGGCCCTGGCCGCCTGCTATCTCCCTGCGCGGCGGGCCACCAGGATTGATCCGATGACCGCGCTCAGATACGATTGACATACGTATGAACCCCTTCCGTACCCTCTGGCTTAAGCTTCGCTCACTCGCACAACGACGAGCGGTGAAGCAGGAGATTGATGAGGAACTGCGCTTTCACCTAGAGCAGCGCACGGCGGAGAACATCGCTGCCGGCATGTCGCCGGGGGAGGCGGCGCGGGCGGCGCGCAAGCGTTTTGGCAATATCGAGGGCTTTCGGGAGCAGTGCCGCGACGTGCGCGGCGCGAACTTTGGTGAGACGCTGATCCAGGATGTTTGCTTTGGTCTGCGAATGCTGCGCAAAAACCCCGGCTTTTCCGCGGTGGTCGTGTTTACCTTGGCGCTGGGGGTTGGAGCCACCACGGCCATTTATAGCGTTGTCAACTCCGTCCTGCTCAATCCTGTTCCCGGGCCGGAGCCTGAGCGCGTGGTGCAGATTTCCGAGCGGACCTATACCCAAGGCAACTTTCATGACCAAAACAACAAACCCGCCTTTTATGGCGTCTCGCCTCCGGTGTTGCAAGCGCTCCTGGCTGGGCAGGATTTCTTCTCCGATTTTGCCTTTTACGAAGACATCCACCTGGAACGAAAGACGGAAGATTTTGCCGAGACGATGCTGGGAAACATGGTTTCGTCCAACTTCTTCAAGCTCTGGCACATTCAACCCATCCTGGGCCGCACCTTCGCTCCAGACGAAGCCACCCCTGTGAATGAGAACAGAATCCCGGTAAAGGACTCCGTCATCGTGCTGAGTTACTCCCTGTGGCAAACGCTCTTTGTCGGCGATCGGGCTGTCGTTGGCAAGACTGTTGAGATGAGCGCCCTCCATTATACCGTCATTGGCGTAATGCCGGCTTGGTTTCAGCCCGAAGGAGCCTACCCCAAGTTTTGGTTGGCAGTCGAACCGGCGAAAATGGCGCCGGAGTTCGCGGGCGGGTCGAACACCCGAGTTGTGGCGCGTTTGCGGCCAGATTCAAGTCTGCCGCAGGCTCAGGCCATGTTGGACATCGTTGCGGGACGCCTGATGAAAGATCACCAAGGGGATGCTCGGTTTCAGGAATGGCGCCAACGACCGCAAGGATTAGGCTTCTGGATACGCCCTTTGCGCGCCGAGTTTCAGGACGGTTATGGCTCGGAGGACCTCCGGCGAACGCTTTTTGGCCTTCTCGGCGCGATCGTCTTCGTTCTGCTTATCGTCTGTGCCAACATCGCCAACCTGACGCTGGCGCGCACCGAAAGACGGCAGCAAGAACTGGTCATTCGCGCGGCGATTGGCGCGGGCCGGACGCGGCTGATGCGCCAACTGCTGACCGAAAGTCTTCTGCTCGCCTTCCTGGGCGGTTTGGGTGGAATGGCTATCACTGTTTGGGGGATGAAGTTGCTGCAGTCTCTGGTTTCCCCTTCCATGCCGCGCTTGAAACCGATCGAGGTGGACGGCCACGTGCTGGCTTGCGCGTTGTTGGTTTCCATCGCCACCGGCCTGTTGTTCGGGCTGATGCCAGCCTGGCGCGGGGGCCGAACTCATCTCAGCGAAGCGCTCAAACAAGCGGGGACAGCGGCGACGGCCAGCGCGGGCCGCAGCCGTTCTCGAAGCGCGCTGGTGGTGGCGGAGTTTGCTCTCGCGGTCGTGCTGCTGGCGGGCGCCGGGCTGATGATGGAAAGCGTTATCCGCATGCTTCACGTCGATCCCGGTTTCGATCCCGAGAACCTGCTTTACGTCAGTCTTCGCGTTCCTTGGAGCACGTACAACGACCAAGACCATCCGGATCGCGCGCGCCAATTGAGAAATGTTCTGTACGCCCGGTTGCACGAACGGCTGGCCGCGTTGCCAGGCGTCAGGGCTGTTGGCATCGGCAAACATGGCGCATGGCCGGAGAAACTCAAAGCTGAAGGTCAGAGCGAGCCGATCGAAGTTGCCCTGGATGGCTGCGGCGTCGGATCGAGCGACTTGTTCCAGGCCATGCGCATTCCTTTGCGGGCGGGACGGCTCTTCGACACTCAGGATTTGGGTGAAGGCGCTGGCGCCGTGATTGTCAACGAGACGATGGCACGCATGGTCTGGCTGGGCCAAGAGGCCGTGGGCAAAAAATTTGGCGGTAAGACTTCGTCCCCACACGGCGAACATGTCTATGAAGTTGTGGGAGTCGTTGGTGACATTCGCGACTACCGCTACAATCAAGATCTAAGGCCGAGATTCTACCGCCCCTGCTACGAAATTGGCCTCGAAGGGCTGGCGCCGTTCCTCGTCATCCGGACCCGGGCCGATCCGCGCGCTCTTATTCCGGCCATTCGACGGGAATTGAAGGCCGCGGAGCCGGACATGACGATGCCTGGGATAGCTGTGGTGCGTCAGAATCTCTACGATAGCACGAAGGCTCAACGCACCTATATGCTTTATCTCATGGTATTCGCAGGCGTCGGCCTGCTGCTCTGTGCCATCGGAATCTATGGTGTACTGGCCTACTCCGTGGCGCGGCGCACGCGGGAAATAGGCATTCGCATGGCCGTAGGCGCGCAACGCGGGGACGTCTTGAGGATGGTCATGGTTGAAGGAGTGCGCCTGGTCTTGGTCGGCGTCGTCGTTGGCCTGCTGGCGGCATTCTGGCTCACGCGGCTCTTGCAAAGCCAACTCTTCGAGGTCAATCCGACCGATCCGGTCGTGATGGCTGCGGTGGTCCTGGTCCTAATGGCCGTCAGCCTGCTGGCGTGTTACATCCCGGCGCGCCGTGCCATGAAAACCGATCCCATGACAGCGTTGCGATACGAATGAACCTCTTCCACTGATGAACCTGTCAACTTCCATTACAAGTTGCTTCAACTGGCCGGTCGGGCCAACCAAGCTGGCGGATTGCATGCTTATACAAAGGTGCGTGCGTCCGGTGTCTTTGAATGTGATGCCATTGTTCTTAGGCAACCTGTGTTTTGCATGGCGCGCGCTGACGCGCAAACCCGCTCTGACCGCGGTCGCTGTTTTGACGTTGGCCTTGGGAATCGGCCTGGCTTCCGGCGTGTTCGCTCTCGTTCAGGGTGTTCTGTTGACGCCGCCGCCTTATCCGCACGCCGAACGTTTGGTCTGCGTCTCGTGCGCCAAAATAGGCCAGCGCGAGGACGGACGGTGCCCCGCAGCCGGATGGGTCGCCTGGCGCAACGAGGCGCGGTCGTTTGAGACGATTGCCGCCTATTGGTGGACGTTCGATTATCTCATCCGGCAGGACGGCAGCCAATTTCTTCAAGGCATGGATGTAACGAGCAATTACTTCGAGTTGATCGGCGTCAAGCCGCTTCTGGGCCGCACTTTTCTGCCGTCGGAAATCTCCGCGCATCCGGACCCGGTGATCATTCTTGGCTACGACCTCTGGCAAAACACTTTCAAGGGCGACCTGGGCATCATCGGCCACGCAGTTCACATCAGCCGCCGCAAGGAACCGCTGACGATTATCGGCGTCATGCCGCCCGGCTTGCGGTTCCTGCCCGCGGCCAACGATACCAGCGAACCAAATTACGACGTCAATGCGCGTGTGGATTACTGGCGCCCAGCCGCGCTGGATGAGAGCAAACTCAAAAAGGAGGAGTGCGACGTCGTCGGCCGCCTGCGCCAAGGCGTGACGCCCTCCCAAGTCCAAGCTGAATTGGCGGCCATCGCCACCCGGCACGCGCGCGCCGAGGGAGTTTCCGAAGCCATCGCTGTAAAAGCGCAGCCGTTGATGTCCGTATTGAATCGCGAAGGACGAAGTCTGCTTTTGCCGTTGCTGGGCGCCGTGGCGCTTCTATTCTTGATTGCGTGCGTCAACGTGGCCGGGCTGTTGCTGGCGCGCGGCCTTGAACTACAGCGCGAGTACGCCGTGCGCCGCGCCTTGGGAGCGGGCTCGGCGCAAGTTTTCTCGGTGGCCATTGCCGAGCCGCTGCTGTTCTCGCTTCTTGGAGGCATTCTGGGAGTGGGACTTGCGATGGCGATGGTCAAAATGATCAAAGCCATCTGCGGCGCCGCCATTCCGCGCCTGGATGCGGTCACGGTGGGCTGGCCGGTCATGGCGAGCTGCATGGGATTGGCGATCGTGGCAGCCGCGTTGGCGGGCCTCGTGCCGGCGCTCCGGGCCTGCCGGTTGGATCCTGCCTCCGGGATTAACAGCGGCGTACGAACCGGCAGGGTGGGCCGCACGGGGCGGCGCCTGCTGGCGGGAGCCGCGGTGCTACAAATCATGTTGACTCTGGTGTTGCTGGTCGGAGCCGGCCTGCTGGTTGCCACCGTGGGCAATCTGGCCAGCGTCAATCCCTGCTACGACACCAAAAACATTTTGACGATGAGCGTCACAACCATGGTGAACATGGACAACTTCATTGATTTCCATGTCCGCGCGCTTGAGCGCGTCTCCGCTCTGCCGGGTGTGGCCAGGGTCGTGTTTGCCTGGGGAGTGCCTTTGACGGGCAATAAATGGACCGGCCCCATAACGGCCCAAGGACAACCGGACGCGGACAAGTTCGCGGACAACGCGATCGTGGCCGAGCGGGCCGTGACGCCGGGATACTTTGATGCGCTCGGGATGAAGCTCATTGCCGGACGCGATTTTCGTTCCACTGATAATTGGAACAACTGGAACGAGACCAACAAAAATGTCGCCGCCCCCGGCGACACACCTTTTGTAGCCATCATCAATGAGGCGATGGCCCGTCAGCGTTTGGGCGGCGTCAATGTCATCGGCAAAAAACTTCAGTGCGATTTCTGGCCCAAGCGGACGGCCGAAATCATTGGCATCGTGAAGGACACGCGCACCGAATCGCTCACGCGAAAGGCTGATCCAGAAGCTTACTTTTCTTACTGGCAACTGCCCGCCTTTACCAAGCATTTGATGGTCAAATCCGCCTCCGATCCGCGCCCGCTCATGGCCGCTGTGCAACGGGAGTTGCGTGCGATCGATCCAAGCGTTGCCATTGATCACGTCAAGACATTGGACCAAATCCGCGACAACTCGATCGCGCCGCAAGTGTTTGCGATGCGGCTGCTGGCGGTCTTTGCGGTCGTGGGAACTTTCCTGGCGCTGATGGGAATCTACGGCGTGCTTTCGCTCTCGGTCAACACACGCCAGCGCGAGATCGCTATCCGCATGGCGGTGGGCGCGCAACGGCGCGACGTGCTTGGCCTGATTCTTGGCGAAGGATTGAAACTCATCGGCCTTGGATTGCTTGCGGGCCTGGGCGTGGCCGTCATCCTGGCGCAAGTTCTCAGAGCGTTCCTATTTGGTGTGGAGCCGGCGGACCCACTGACGTTTGCCTCCATCGCGGTGCTTTTTACGGCTGTCGCCCTGCTCGCCTGTTACATCCCCGCGCGCCGCGCGACAAAGGTCGATCCCATGAAAGGTTTGCGGTACGAATGAATCCCTTCCGCACCATTTGGCTTAAGCTGCGCTCGCTCGGACAACGACGAGCGGTGAAGCAGGAGATTGACGAGGAGTTGCGCTTTCACATTGAGCAGCGCACGGCGGAGAACTTCGCGGCGGGCATGTCCTCGGAGGAGGCGGCGCGGGAAGCGGGCAGGCGCTTCGGCGGCTTCCAAACCGTCCGTGAGCAATGCCGTGAGAAGCGCGGCGCAAGCTCTGGCGAGGCGACTTTGCAGGACGTTCGTTTCGGCCTGCGCATGCTGCGCAAGAATCCCGGCTTTACCGCCGTCGCAGTACTCACGCTCGCGCTTGGCATCGGGGCCAACACCGCGATCTTCAGTCTCATCGACCATGTCATGTTGCGCTTGTTGCCCGTGCGGAATCCGCAGGAACTGGTCGTTGTGGAGGGTCAGTTTTCCTATCCGCATTACGAGCGGCTGCGCGACCTCAACAAGGTCTTCTCAGGAATTGTTGGGACGCACAGCCTCTCCGACCTCGCGGTGAGTATTCCCGGCCAATCTTCGGGCCAAGCCGCGGGAGAGTTGGTCTCGGGCTCTTATTTTGCGACGCTCGGTGTCGGTGCGATGCTGGGAAGAACGATCCTGCCGGAAGATGACCGATCGCCCGAGTCCAGCCCGGTGGCCGTCATCAGTTACGATTACTGGAAACGCGCCTTTGGTGCGGCGGCAGACGTCGTGGGCAGGAAGATCACTCTTCGCTCGGGGCCCGGCAACGCGGGTACGTCCGGGCTGGACATTTACGATGGCGCCGCCTCCAGGGCCGCGGAGGGAGCGGTCTTAACCATTGTGGGCGTTGCGCCACCGGAGTTCTTCGGCGACACCGTGGGCACTTCCACGGACGTCTGGATACCGATAGCGATGGAGCCGGCTATAATGCAGGGCCGGCCCTGGCTGAACAAGCGCAATGTGTCTTGGATCACCATCATGGGCCGCAGAATTTTGGGCATCAGCCAGGCCCAGGCGGGCGCGGCGATGACCGTTCTCTGGCGCCAGATACGGACTGACGAGGAGGGCGCCAAACTTACTGAAGATCAAAAGCGTTCCATCGCGCAGGAGACTATAAAAGTCGAGTCGGGCGGAAATGGTTTTAGCCAGCTCCGCCGTCAATTTTCAGAGCCGCTTGAAATACTGATGACCGTGGTCGGACTGGTCTTGGTGATAGCGTGCCTAAATGTCGCGAACCTTCTGATGGCGCGTGGCGCCGCCCGGCGCCGTGAGTTCGCGGTGCGGCTCGCTTTGGGCGCGGCGCGCGCGCGCTTAATTCGCCAGTCGCTTACGGAGAGCTTGCTTCTCGGCGCGTTGGGTGGGGCATGCGGATTGCTTCTGGCGTTTGTTGGAACAGGGATTCTGGTGACGTTGGTTTCGGGCGGCTACCAACCCATTCAACTCCCGTTGCGGCCGGACATTCGCGTCCTGGGATTTACGGCGGCACTATCGTTGCTGACAACGATTTTGTTCGGTCTGGCCCCCGCGTTTCGCGGCACGCGGATTCGCGTGGCGGACACCCTAAAGGACGCGGCACGCGGCACGGCCAATCGGCAGCGAGGCGGGCCTGGAAAAATTCTGGTGGTTGCCCAAATCGCCGTAGCCATGGTCTTGCTCATCAGCGCGAGCTTGTTCCTGCGAACGCTTTACAACCTGCGGACTCAAGATGTCGGCTATGATCCGGACCGTTTGGTGATGATGGCAGTGGACCCGATTAGCGCGGGCTATCGTGGCGACGACATCGGACGCGTGTGCAAAACCATTCTCGATCGCATCGCCGTTTTGCCCGGAGTCCGCTCCGCGACGTTTTCGGAGAACGGACTTTTCTCCGGGACTGAGTCATCGACGAGGGTGTCGGTGGGAGGATTCACGCCCGGCTCCGAGGATGAACAAGTGGCTCGGTTCGATCAGGTGGGGCCCGGCTATTTCACCAACGTCGGAATCCCTTTGCTGCTAGGCCGCGACATCACGGAGCGGGATGGCCCCGCGGCGCCGCGCGTAACGGTGATTAACGAAACGATGGCGAAATTCTATTTTCCCGGCGGCAACCCAATCGGCAAGCGCCTGTCCGAACGCATCGGTCAACGGTTCCAGATGGAGATTGTCGGCGTGGCGCGCGACGCCCAGGACCACAGTTTCTGGGCCAAGCCCGTGCGCCGCTTCTATGTTTCCTACTTCCAGCCCATCGATGGCATCACGACCGCGAATTTCGAAATTCGGGTTTTGGGGAATCCAGGCGACTTTGCCGCGACGCTGCGGCGCGAAGTCCAGGCAGTGGACCGGCAACTGATGATTCGAGGAATCCGGGATGTGAAGAGTTTGATGGATCAGAGCCTGCTGCAGACACGCTTAATCACGAAGCTGTCTTCGTTCTTTGGCCTGCTGGCGGTGGTATTGGCAGCCATTGGTTTGTATGGCGTGATGGCGTATGAGGTTAGCCAGCGGACGAGTGAATTCGGCATACGCATGGCGCTCGGGGCGCAAAGGAGAGACGTGCTTTCCCTCGTTTTGGGCAAGGGATTGAAGCTGGTCTTGGTCGGTTCCGTAATCGGTTTGGCTGGCGCGGCGGCTGCCACGCGCCTTGTGTCCAGCCTGCTTTATGGCGTGACCGCGACGGATCCAATGATTTTTGCCGGCGTTTCTCTGCTGCTGGCAGCCGTCGCTTTGTTGGCCATCTGGCTGCCCGCGCGCCGCGCGACGCGGGTCGATCCGATGGTGGCGCTCCGTTACGAATGAATGATCGAATTTATGCGAACGAACCCGAAGGACCTGAGGTAAAGAAAATGGGATTTTCATATTGCTTTCCCATAGGAGTGATGATATGGTCGTTTTCCATGAACAGCAAACCTGATGTTTGGCAAGGCACTTTGGCCTTGATGGTCTTGAAAACGCTGGAACGAACCGGCTCGTTGCATGGGTATGGAATCGCCCGGCAGATTGAACAAACCAGCGCCAATCTCTTGACTGTTAATTACGGCACGCTCTATCCCGCGCTCTTGAAGCTCGAACAAGAAGGATACATCGCGTCGCTCCGTTACGAATGAATGATCGAAATTTATGCAAACCACAATTCCACTGATTCAAATGGCAAACATCGAAAAGGTGTTCCTCACCGAGGAAGTCGAGACGCACGCGCTGTCGGGCGTGAACCTCGAAATCCTTCATGGTGATTACGTATCCATCTCCGGGCCGTCGGGCTGCGGCAAGTCCACGCTGCTTTCGATTCTGGGCCTGCTCGATTCGCCGACGAGCGGCAAATACGAACTGCGGGGCGAACCGGTGGAGCATCTTGACTATGCGAAACGGGCGCGAGTGCGCAATCGGGAGATCGGTTTTATTTTCCAGAGCTTCAATCTGATCGGCGACCTGACGGTGTGGGAGAATGTCGAATTGCCCCTGACCTATCGCGGTTTGACGTCAGCCGAGCGGCGCGAGCGGACGGATGAGGCGCTGGCCAAAGTCGGCATGACGCAGCGCGCCAAACATTACCCGGCCCAGTTGTCCGGCGGCCAGCAACAGCGGGTGGCGGTGGCGCGGGCGCTGGGTGGACGGCCATCGATCCTGCTGGCGGATGAACCGACCGGGAATCTGGATTCCAAAAACGGTGACGCGGTGATGGCGTTGCTGCGCGAGTTGCACGCCGAAGGGGCGACCATTTGCCTGGTCACTCATGACGCGCGATACGCGCGCGATGCCCAAAAGACCATCCACTTATTCGACGGCCAGGTGGTGAAGGAACTCGGAGCGGCGGCGCCATGAACTGTGCGGTCACTTTTTTTTTCTGACTATGGATCGTCCCGTTTCACCCGAATTGCGAAGACGACGGCTGGCGCGGCGCTGGTGGATGGCCGCCGGACTGGTTGCCACGGTGGCATTGGTCACGCTTGGACTGTCGCGGCTGCAGCCCGCCGCACCGTCGGTCGAAAAATCCACGCTCTTTATGGACACGGTCAAACGCGGCCAGATGCTCCGCGACGTGCGCGGCAATGGGACGCTGGTGCCGGAAGAAATTCGCTGGATTTCGACGGTCAACGCAGGGCGCGTGGGGCAGATTCTGGTTTTGCCGGGCGCGCGGGTGGGGTCCAACACGGTGCTGGTGGAATTGAGCAATCCAGAGGTCGAGCAGGCGGCTTTTGATGCGGAATGGGCGCTCAAAGCCGCCGAAGCCACGCTGGCCAATCTGCGCGTGCAATTGGTCTCGCAGAAGTTGACGCAGGAATCGACTGTGGCGACGGCGGAAGCAAATTACAGCACGGCCAAGTTGGACTACGATGTCAACGACGACTTGGCGAAGAACGGGCTGGTGCCTGCATTGACGCTTAAGGAATCCAAGGCCAAAGCCGAGGAATTGTCCAAACTCTTCCAGATCGAAAAAAAACGTCTGGAAATTGGAGACGATGCGTCCCAGGCACAACTGGTCGCACAGGAAGCCTCCGTGGATCAACTGCGCGCTCAACTCGCTCTGAAACGACATTTAGTGGACGCCCTCAAAGTGCGCGCCGGCATGGACGGGATATTGCAGCGTTACGGCGCTCTGAGCGAGAGCACGCCGTTTCAGGAAGGCCAACAACTCGCGTCCGGCGCCATTGTGGCGCGCGTGGCCAATCAAGCGAAACTCAAAGCCGTGTTGAAAATCCCGGAGACGCTGGTCAAAGACATTGCCTTCAGTCAATCGGCGCAAATCGACACGCGCAACGGAATTGTTCCCGGTCACGTGGTGCGAATTGATCCGGCCTCGGAAAATGGCACGGTGACGGTGGATGTGGCTTTGGACGCGGCGTTGCCCAAAGGAGCGCGTCCAGACTTGAGCGTTGATGGAACGATCGAGTTGGAGCGCCTGGAAAATGTGTTGTATGTCGGCCGTCCTGTCCAAGGCCAGACAGACACCAAAGTCGGCCTTTTTAAGGTGGTGGACGGCGGCAACGGGGCCATCCGCGTGCCGGTCAGACTTGGCCGAAGTTCGGTGACCACCATCGAGATACTGGAGGGCCTGCAAATAGGCGATCAAGTGATCTTGTCCGACATGTCGCAGTGGGACACTTATGACCGTATCCGGCTAAATTGAAACCATGTGCTCCGCAAGGGTCAGAAGCCGGCTGTTTACATTGCTACTCGTTTGGGCGGCGGGCGCATCTTACGGCCAAACAAATAAGGTTGAGCGGCCTCTCTCGCTATCGCAATGCTTTCGCATAGCGTTGGATCATAACTTCGACGTCAAGATCGCCCGTTTGAATCCGGAAATCCAACAGCATAACCTCAATGCAACTTACGGGGCCTATGAGCCGATATCCGCCTTCGCAGCCACACGCGCCTTCAGCGCCGCGCCGGTCGCCTTGAACACTCTGGGCGAACCCGTCACCGGCCCCACGAGCTATGGGGATTCATTCACGCCTGGAGTCACGGGCCTTTTGCCAAGCGGAATGAGCTATAATCTAGGCGGCAATCTCGCGGGCGTCAGTGAGACCGGCATGCCTGAAAACGTCAACGCGGTGACTTCGCTGCAGTTGACTCAACCGCTGCTAAGAAACTCGTGGATCGACAGCCCGCGCGAAACCATTCAAGTCAATAAGAAGTTGCTTAAGATCAGCAAATTGGCGGTCACCCTGCAAATCATGACCACCCTGACCAGCGTCGAACAGGCTTACTACAACCTAATTGTCGCCCAGGAACAGGTCAAGGTTTATGAGCAAGCCACGCAACTGGCTCAACGGCTGGTCAATGAGAGCAAGTTGCGGGTGGCCGCGGGTTCACAGGCGACAATGGACGAGAAAGAAGCGGAATCCCAACTGGCCCGCAGCCAGGCCACGCTGATCGGGTTCCAAGGTTTTCTCCTGACACAGGATTATACGCTCAAGAATTTATTGAGCGACAAGCTCTCCGAGTGGGATGGAGTCCAAATCAAGCCGACGGAAAACCTCATCGTCGTTACCAGTAACTTCGATGTTCATCTCAGTTGGGGCCGTGGGTTGTCACAACGGCCCGATTTATTGCAGGCCCGGGAAAATATTGAACGCCAAGGCATAGTTCTTAAGTATCTAAAGAATCAGATTTATCCCGAACTGGATCTGGTCGGCAGCTACGCTTTTACGGGCACCGGGGCCGGCTATAATGAGGCTCTGGACGGCATTCAAAAGGCCAACAGTCCATCCTGGACTTTTGGAGCACAGTTGACGCTGCCGTTGGGCGGCAATCGCACGGCGCGGGAAACTTACCTTTCGAACAAGTCGCAAAAGGAGCAATTAGTGGTGCAACTGAAGCAACTGGAACAGAACATCATGGTGCAGATTGCAGTTTCGGTGGAACAGGCCCAGACGCTGTTTGCGCAAGTGGATGCCACGCGCCAGTCAAGAGTGTTTGCCGAAGCAGCGCTGGAAGCGGAACAAAAGAAACTTGATCACGGAAGGAGCACGAGCTTTGTGGTGGTGCAGCTCCAGCGTGACCTGACCACGGCTCGACTGGCTGAAATAGCCGCCGTGTCGCAATACAACCAAGCGCTCGCCCAACTCGCCTTGAACGAAGGGACAACTTTGGAACGAGACAACCTGAGTCTGGAATTTAAATAGCCCCAGGCCAAAAACAACAGTTTCGGCCTTAGCAAATTATGCGATTATGCGCGATCCGTTTTCCGTAGCGCTTGGGAGCCAGCCTGTGTCTGGAACCGCAGTCAGAAAAGCTGGTGCAGAGTCTGCGATGGGTTGCCTACGGCTGGAAATACCAACTTCCGAGGACCCTCACGGCCTTAACCACTGCATCAAGCCCAGACGATTGCTATTACAGGGAGGAGCTACCGGCTCAAAGACCATGCGACCATTGCCGGCAAAGAGGAAAAAAACAAAAAGACCAAATCCAAGTCCAACGAACCTTTGGCCGCAGAACCGGCGAGCTGAATGGCTTGCCATCCGATTCTGCTCGATTGATCTTGCTGCTTAAAGTTTATGGAAAACGCTCGATTTTCGCCGCAAATCAGCCATGCTGGCCGCATGAGGTGAGCGCCTGTCTGAAAATGCAGATGAGTCGGAGGCGCGCAGCCCCGGTTCACTATCGAAACACTACAATCAATGCCTCCGACCGCCAGATCGGCGACCAACTTCGATGGATGCAATTCTTACAGCCATACTTGATGATGATCGCCCGAGGGTCATGGAACTGCTAAAAGCGGACACCGGGCTCGCAACATGCCTCATCGCTGAAGCCCGTCTGTGCGAATCGAATATCGTTCACTGGATTTACGCCGGAGATACCGCGCTGCATCTGGCTGCTGCCGGTCACCGCGTTGGACTGGTTCGATTATTGCTGGCCGCCGGAGCCGACCCAAACTCGACAAAGAATCACCGAAAAAGCGGCCCATTACACTACGCAGCGGATGGCTTCATAAACGGCCCCGATTGGAATGCAAAAAGGCAAGTGCAGACAATCCAATGCCTCCTGGCCGCCGGAGGCGACATTAATGCCCAGGACAAAAATGGCGCCACGCCTTTGCACCGCGCAGTCCGCACGCGATGTGCCGCCGCTGTGAAATCCCTGCTCGAAGGAGGCAGTGATGCGAGGCTGAAAAACAAATCCGGGTCCACCCCATTTCACCTGGCGGTGCAAAACACCGGTCGCGGTGGAACTGGCGCGGAAGCAGCAAAAGCCGCCCAGCGGCAGATTATCCACGAGTTTCTTTCGTTTGGCTTAAAACCCGCGCTCAAAGACAGCAAAGGCAAATCCGTCTTTGACAGCGCCAGGAGCAGTTGGATACGAAATATACTTTCTAAAAATGCCGCGGAAACTGGCTGAAGCGGCAGCGCCAGCAGAAATGAAGAAATTGGACAATTTGGTTCAACCAGCGGCCTAACAAGTCGCCGGGGGCAACCGCCGTTGGCGCTTGCAGCTCCGTTGTCGCGGTTCAAGTCACGAGTCGGCGGTGGCTCAGCGTTCTACGTTAGCCACTGCCGCCATGCACGCCAAAATGCCGGAGACACCAGCGTTCTTCTGGGTGGGATTTGGCATCGTTGCGCAGATCCTCATCGGCCTCTGTCGCGTATCGCGTCGTTTTACTGGGCCAGCGTCCCAGCGAGCTTAATCGCGCTTTACCAGGGTTGGAGTCATCTCTATGCGAGCGGGAGTTTCCGAAACGCCATGATTCGTGAACTCGGCTACTCTTATTTCATATTCATCCTCCCTATTTCTCCTTACGAAAGCAGATACCAGAATAAAGCGATTAACCTTTGGTGATTTCGTAATCTTCCTCTCATTACTCCAGCACCAGCATGCTCGGCCTTGAGTTGTCCGCATTGAGCGGATTCGCGAGATGACATCGATTCATTTGAAATAAAATGGCGCTTTGGGAGGTTTTTTGGAACAAATCTAGAAATAGGTCCTCTGACAAAGCGAGGAGGTTACGCAAAGCGTGATATATGATCCTCGAGATGTAACTCAACACAGGAAAGCATAGATAATTATGAACGAAAAAATTATGTCGGAAGACACCATTGGGCGGCGGTCCTTTATGAAACGGTTGGGGATGGCAGGCGCAGCGGCGGCATTGCCCGTTGGCGCTTTGTTGACCAGCCAAAGGCGCGCAAGCGCGGCAGGTTACAACACCAGCCCCAGACTTGGCCGAGGTGACGCGGCGATTCTGCGATTTCTGGCGGCGGCAGAACTGATCGAGTCGGACCTTTGGACACAGTATGCGGAACTGGGTGGTATCGGCAATAATCCACCCATTGAGGTGGAGATGGGCCAGACCTTGAACAACTATCAGGTAGCCTTGTCGAACCTCGATCCCGACGGCCCGCAATACATATCTAGCAATACGCTGGATGAAGTCAGCCACGCTACCTTTCTCAATGCCTATCTCGAGTCCAGAGGAGCCGAGCCAGTCAACTTCGACGAGTTCCGCACATTGGAGGGAAGCACAGCCACGGGATCATCCGGCATCAAGCGGCTCACCAACCTCATGCATCTGAACGTGGACACCAGTTGGTACGTTCGCTACCGCAGCGCCACCAATCCAGACCTCGGCGCCACCTTCCCCCAGGCGATCACTCTCAACGATGTTACCGCCATTCCCAGAACGGATGCCGATTTCGGCACGACCGACCCGAGTTTCAACGTCCTCGGTAACGCGCAAATTCAGGCGATCGCCAATGTAGCTGCCTTTCACTTTGCCATGATTGAGCAGGGCGGCACGAGTCTTTACGCAGCCATGAGTCAAAAAGTGACGGATGCGCAAGTGCTGGAAATCACCCTTGGCATCGGCGGAGATGAGATAGCTCACTTCCTGGAATGGGTTGATTTTTCGGGCAATGGCGTGCAAGCTCCTGTGGCGCCGTTTACGGACACCGTCTCCGGCCTGACCTTTCCCAATTTTTTCAGCCCGCTGAATCCGCTGATTCAGCCCAGCCTGATCTTCCCCGTTCCTTGCGAGTTCATCAGCCCCGACCTTCCCCATGTCGCGATCATCCGTCCGCTCACGGATAAATTTGGAGGCGCCGTGGCCGCGGCCGCCAGCCTCACCGCCGATGGTCTCTTCACCGGCCAAAGCACGAAGTTCCTCGACGCACTGCACTCTCTCGCCGAAGCAGCCGATGCGGCCGCGCGTTGATGCGCAAGGAGCAGCGCAGCCGGAGCGAAAGCTAACGGACCCGCGCGCCTGGACAAGGGCGCACGGGTGGAACTCTTGATGGTTGAAATAAGAAGTCGAAAATATTTGTAGATTGCGCTTTATGAACACATGTTTAGCAATGTTGGGTCTGGGCGGCGGTGAACTAGTGATGGTCTTGGCGGCCGTTTTGGTCTTGTTTGGCGCCAAGAGAATTCCGGAGTTTGCCAAAGGTCTCGGCCAAGGAATCAAGGAATTCAGAAAGGCCTCATCGGGTATGACAAATGAGTTCCATAACGCCATGAGCCCGGAGCCGCCACCGCCTGCGCCGTCCAAGCCGTTGCCCTCGTCCGCATCAGCCGTTCCCATCGCCGTTGTTCCGAAGGCCTGATCGCGCCGGCTGACCATCGTAAGGAAGACTGCTTTGTTTCATGAGGAGGCGACCATCAGAATTTGGGGTGGGGTCTGGCCTGCATGGGGAGCGCCGGGACCGCACGGGGTCCCGGCGCAAGCCGGGCGCGGCCCCCTCGGCTTCCTCTTCGGTTGGGCCGGGCGACGACACGGGAACATGCAGCCATCACTTGCTGGATCATGTCCAAGTAGAAGGGACTCATCATCAGGAAAAGCCATTGGAAAAAATCAGTTGTGTTGCGCCCTTTGGAGTTCTCAGTCAACCGCAAATGGGACAAAACTATGGGTTGATCGCCGCATATTCAGTTATCTGGGGTATTTCCACCAAATTGCAGGCGCAACTGCAACACCGAGGAGACTAGCGCTTGATGGCAAAAATAAGCGCCATATGCGTTGGCCCTTTGGGTGGCTGGCTTTGTTGCTCGCTCGTCACAGCCCGCTACGGGGATGCTCCTTGCTCGAGCCAGAACAGATAAGAAATGCCCGGCTTTGAGGGCTGCCGCGCCAGCCGCCCAAATGGCCTCCCGCTTATAGCGCTTATTTTTGCAATCAAGCGCTAGAATACATCCAAGAGTGATCATTTAGAAAACGAATCATCACGCGGCCACCCGTCCTACAAGCCCCATAAAGTGCCAGCATTGGGACAAAAGATAATCATTTTATCGTGGTAACTATTCAGCCCACATCGCCGGTTCCAAACATTGATAGCGACACCATCCTCGACGGTAGGGCAAGATTCAGGCGAGCGTGACTAAAGCCGGGCCGCCAATCCAATCACGGCTCGACGGAGACAGAACAAATTAAGAACGGCCCTCTCCGCGGGCTGTCTCGCCCTACCGATAATGCCGTTCGGGCCACATCTCAACATTTAACGTTTGAATTAAGTTACGCATCCGGGCCGCTTCGCGTGTTTTGGCAGCGTTTGATTGCCATCGCCACCGCGCCGCAGGCCTCCAGGCCGCTCCGCGCGTTCAAGTCTTTAAGCTTCATCCCGCATCGGCGTTGTCCCAAATACAATAGCATATCCCCGGGCGAAGGCCGCTGGGAAAAGCGCACCCGCCGCCTAAGTGCGTGTCTGAAAATTCGCAGCCTGCGCCGCGTCGGGCACACGGCCGACAGAATACGGCCAGCATTTCAATTTTTTGTAAAAGATACGCCCAAAATTCCAATCCTTTGCAGGCGGCAGGTTTGTGCAGATTTTGCTTGCACTTGACCCGAAAATCCTCAAACATCCTTGCAAACGTGCAATCCTGCAATGCCCTGCATACGACGGTTAGTTGTGTTCAGATGAGATTGATCAGGGAAGTCTGGCAAGACGCATCGGGCCGGGCGGCCGCAGAAACGGCAGCTTGAAGCGGGCGTTCGTCCGGAGCGGACTTTTTTGGATGAAACTATGCTATTCAGTTTCGCAAGTTCAAACCGCTTTCACGCGGTCGCGCACGCAGTGCGGGCCGAGAACCGGCGATTGGTCATTATGAAATTGGCCAATTTCTTTGCAGGGTTCGTCCTGCTGCTTTGCGTGGCAACACCCGAATTCATCCATGCTTCCCCCACCCTCAGTTTGGCGATCGGCAAGAGCGCAAGCATGACCAACGCCCCTGTGGGCGCAGCGATTCAGTTCAACATCGGGATGACCAACACCGGCATCATTACCGCGAGCGGAATCATCGGTAGCGACATCATGCCCAGCGGGTTTGAAATCACGGGATGGACCGGTTCCATTGTCGGCCAGTCGTCGCTGCCAGCGTATAATACCACCAATGGACAGTGGACCGTCGCGACGCTGGCGCCTGGCAATAGCGCTTTGCTAACCATTTCCACGGTGGCGACCAATAGTGGAACCTACACGAATAATGCGGTGTTCATAACCCCCGTCACAAACGCAGCCAGCGTGATAGTGACAGTGATGCCGCAGACAGTTCAAGCCGATCTCGCCATAACCGCAACAGCCAGCGCGAGTCCGGTCAATGTCCGTCAGCAGGACGTTTTTACTTTGACGTTGCAAAACCTTGGGCCGGATGATGTTCTGACCAACATCGTGGTCACGGATTGCCTTCCGACGAGTTTCCAAGTCGTCACCAACAGCACGATGGGAGGAGGAACACCGGGTACCTACAATCCGTCGGAGTGTACGTGGACGCTTCCGGGCGGTTTGTCTGCCAACACGGCTGTCAGCCTTTCCATCACCGCACAAGCTGTGGCTCCGGGCACGTATACCAACACTGCCAGCGTTGCGGTGCCGGCGGGTATCGTGGACCCGAACACCAATGACAACACCTCTTCAGTAGCGGTGACGGTGAACGAGTCGACAGGGCCGCCGATGAACCTTGTGTGCCCGTCTAATATTACCGTTGGGGCGGACGGCCCCAATGGGGCGTCGGCCGTCTTTTATAGCGGCACGGCAAGCGGCGGTTGCACGTTGCCAAAGGTCGCCTTCAATCCACCCAGCGGCAGCATCATGCCGATTGGCACCAACCAGGTCACCTGCACAGCCAGTGACAGCTGCGGCGACCAAGCCAGTTGTTCGTTCACCGTCACGGTGACTCCGCCTGCGCTCACGCTCATCTGCTCCCCTGATCTGACCGTCGCGGCAACCAATACATCCGGCACGGAGGTCGTTTACTACACCACCGTCGGCGACGGTTGCAGTGGGTCCAGCGTGGTCTCGACTCCGCCCAGCGGCAGCCTGTTCCACGTCGGTCCCACGCAAGTTACCTGCACCGCGACCGATTCCTACGGTCAGCAGGCCGAGTGCTCTTTCATGGTGACGGTGACTCCGCCGAGCCCGCCGGTCCAGACCACCATCACAACGTTCAACTACGATACTAACGCCGGATTGCTCAATCTGGAATGGACCTCGGCCGCGGGCAAGATCTATACCATTCAGGAATCGCTGGATTTGAACTCCTGGCAGGATTTCCTCGAAGGGATTCCCGCCGGGGGCAACTCGACGAGTAATCAAATACCCATCGACCCGACCGTGCCGGCAAATTTCTTTCGGATTAGGGAGGATGTCCCGGTTGGGCCGTTTTCCAGCGATCCCATTCTGTCGGTGGGCGAGGACGGGATCATGGGTGTTGATGGCGGGCAGTTTCAGCCGACCCTTCCCTTCATCCAGTCTGTTCAACAGTACTATATCAGCCGGTTGACACCCACCCCGCTGGAGTACACGACCTGGACGGTTATCAGCAATGATGTTTCAGACCAGGTACTGGCGAACGCATTGTTCATCGATTATCTGGCCGCCACCAACGCCACGACAGCTTGGACGCCGGAAGCGATCACGGCGAAAAACGACGCTCTGCGCTGGTACTACCTGGTCAACATGAAGCGGTCTCCGCTTCTGCCGGGAACGAACGGGCCTTGGGCCAGGGGTATAGACCCAAGTGTGGCCACTAATCTGGAGACCAGCGGCATTCCGGTTTTCGTCGCAACCGAATCCACCAACGCGCGCCAGGCCTATACCAACAGTTGCGCCTTAAAGGGAGTCCCTATTCCGCCGGACGTGTTTACCGGCGGATGGGTGAATTTGGGGCAGATTCAGGATCCATTCATCTCGGAAACTTTGTACGCGGAGCTGTGGATCTACGTATCACAAAACCCGCCAGGAGTTTGCCTCGCTCTCCCGCGCTACATTATCCCGGCTGGGGCAGCGGCGCCCCCGGCCAACGCGTCCATTGAACTACTCGGTCTGATTTGCCTCGGATTCAAGGCCCAGGCGGATGGCAATTGCTACGCCTGTTTTTGGGACAACCCCGCCGCCAACCGGCCCACAGCCGCTGGCGCGGCTCCGGCGGCTGGCTTCTGGAAGCGTGGTGTGGCAAGGCCGGTCACGGATTTTGTGGGCGGCGCCGACCTGAACGACCCGGGCCAAGTTGGAGTCGGAGGCCAGTGCAGCGACTGCCATGCGGGGCAGAACTCATTTGTCGTGCATCCGCGTAAGGCGCCATTCAAGGCTGCATATAATGCGGTCCAGGATCCGGCCGTCAAGGCGCATGGCGCAAATCTCAACGGCGACGTATGGTACACACCTCTTGGATTAGATCCTTCCTGGCCCCAGAATCCAAACCCAGGAAACAATCAAGGCGGGGCTTGCGTGAGCTGCCACAAACCCGGTGACAAGGCAGGCCGGCTTCCGATGATTTACGACGGGGTCCCCGGTTACTGCGAAACCATCCTGGCGACGGCGACCCAAACTAAATTTGTCGGCGGGAAGGTCGTCGCCGGCGTAAAGCCACCCAACCCCACGATGCCGCCGGGTTCGCCTGGAAATCCTGACTTTGATGACATGAAGGCACTCTATCTGGAGTGCATGAAAGCGCTCCCAAAAGCGGCAGCGGCTCCGAACCCATTCCCTGCCGCCCCGGCGGTCGTCTCTGCTCCGTCGGTGATTGGCCCACTGTACGCCTCCGCCACGATGGTAGCGGTACAGGGGGCGGTTTTGGGCGCTACCGTCACGCTTTACACCAATGGCGTTGCCGCCGCCACGATCGCCAACGCCCGAAGCCCGAGCCAGGTTGAATTCACCATCTCGGCACTGACCGCGGGTGAAACCGTCACAGCGTCTCAAACCGTGGCCGACGCCACGAATGTTTCAGCGCCGCAGATGGTTGTGGATTACTTCACGAATTCCCCGGGGGGTTTGCCGGCCCCCTTTCTGGATGAACTCACGATTTACCAGGGTGCAAACGTGATCGAGGCCATTCACGACCCCGGCGTCACGATTACGATTCTCAGAAATGGCATCCAAGTGGCGCAGGTCGCCACCAGTTCAAGTGTGACGATTATCCCCCTGACAAATGGTTCTCCCTTCCAGGTCGGCGACGTGTTCGAAGCGTATGAGACCCTGGAAGGAATCAGCAGCACGAACTCCGATCCGGTCGATGCCATTTCCGACCCCACGAACTTGCCGGCCCCCTCGCTCGACACTTTGCAGACGTATCCCGGCCAGGAACTGCTTGCGATCGATGGCTTGGTGAATGGCGCGCAAGCCTCCGTCTTTGTGAACGGCGTTGTGGCCGGCCAATTTTCCACACCGGAAACTTCGCAGGAGGAATTTGATCTTACCACCAGTGGACTGGGCAGGCCGTTGCAAGCCGGAGATCAAGTGGTGCTCTCACAGACGCTCGGCGGCACGCTTTCGAGCGAGCCTTCCACCAATCTGCCGCCGACGGCGACAACGTGCGATAGCTTGCCGGCGCCGAGTATCCTAACGCCGGTTGAAGGTGTTACTATTGTGGAAATAACGCAATCCATCCCGGGCGCCCAGATACTTGTTTTTGACGGCTCGGGCGCGGAACTGGGCTGCGGCAGCGGCTCGACCATCAACCTCAGCCGTCCCCTCGTCTGCGGTGATATTCTCACCGTTGTCCAGCAGATTGGCGCCTGCACCAGCGCCACCGGTTATAGAATCACCGTCGCTCCATGACGATGCGAGAACCAAAGTAATTGAAAAGCCCTTTGCATGCGTCAAGAAATCTGATATGAATCAAGCAGCTTGGAGTGGCCGGTATTGAATTGCCCACGAGTGGCCGGTTTTCAACCGCCCGGTGACAGGATATTCAATGCGCATTTGGCGCGGCATAAGCGCATCCTACGCCGGCTCTCTCCGCCGCGCAAAGCCCACATAAAAGGCAAAGCTGATTCTGCTGAAAAACCCCCCATTATTGAAAGCGCGCAAAAAACTACGAAATCTGTCAGGCAGAGGATTCTCCAGGATCGCGTATAGACGGCTTTTCCTGGGTAGTTGGAGTGTTTTGGTGGTCCCGCAAATCGCTCCCTTTTTCGCCTAACGCGCGTGCCGCGCCTGAATGCTTAAATAGGAACGATATGTGACTTGACAGAAGCGGTCGCGGGTCGCCGACCGCGACACGCGGGGGCGCGTGTGCCGCGCGTGTGCTCCCCAAAATCTAAGAATTATGTAATTTTATTTTAAACATTAGTGTTACAGTGCGCTACAGGTTTTTCGACCTTGTCGGATTTATTTAGGACGGAGCAAGAAGAGAGATTTCGTGCAGGCATTTGCCGGGATATGCCAGCATCTGGGACTTGAGGGGTATTTCTGCGTATTTCCAATTATTAGGATGTTCGAGGCTTGCTTTTCCCATGCATGCGGCGTTAGATTAGGGGCGATGATCGGATTCAAACTCATGGCCGCGACAGCGCTGGCCGCCGGGGTGGCGGGCTGCGGCGCGGAGCCGCAATCCACGCCGACTGCCGCCCAAACATCCAACAGCAATCAAGTCGCTATGGTGCAAGTTCGCTTTCTCGATGATAAAGGACTTCCAGGTCCGGTGGTCTCATCCCCAAAGGTGGTCAAGACGGACGCGGAATGGGCCAAACAGTTGACGAAGGAGCAGTATCAAATCGCGCGCAACAAAGGGACCGAAGCGGCCTTCTGCGGGGCCTTCTATGATCAACATAAACCCGGGATTTATTATTGCGTCTGTTGCGGGCTGCCGCTGTTTACTTCGGAAGCGAAGTTTGATTCGGGGACGGGCTGGCCCAGCTTCTTTCAGCCGGTGGCCAAGGAGAATGTCCTGAGCCATGCGGACCATAGTTACGGCATGAACCGCGTGGAAGTCCTGTGCGCCCGATGTGACGCCCATCTGGGACATGTTTTCGACGACGGCCCGCGGCCAACGGGCCTGCGCTTTTGCATGAATTCAGCCTCCTTGACCTTCAAGGAGAACCAAAATCTCAAAGACGCCACCAGTCATTGAGTGGGAAGCGATGAGTTGGGCCAAGCCGAAGCAGGGGCTGACTACGGTTTGGCGCTAGTGTCAACGTTGAGGTTGACGGTTTTGATGTTGGCATCCTTGGCCGCGTCCCGGACTCTGACAACCTGCCCAACCGGAGCTTCTGTATCGGCGCGAATGGCCAGCGTCATGTTTGGGTTCTTGGCGGCGGCTTCTTTCAGGCGTTGCAAGAGTTTGTCAATTGTCACCGGGCCGTCCTGGAAGTAAAGCGGACCGCTTTTGGGGATGGTGACGATGATTTCTTTTTCGGTCGTGGCGCCGGCTTTGGGCTGGTTGGATTTGGGCAGGACTAATTTGAGGGCGGGCTGCTGTTTGAAGGTGGTGGTCACCATCAAAAAGATGAGGACCACGATCAGCACGTCGATAAGCGAGACGATGATGACCGTCGGAGTGCCGCGCCGTTTGCGGGAGGTGAATTGCATGGGGCGTCAGGAACGGCGGGAGGCGGGAGGATCGGCCAGTTCGTTGGCATCATCCTGATGGTAGAGTTGCAGCAAAAAGTCGTCGCAGAGGGAGGCCATCTCGATGGCCATGGAATCGACTTTTTTGTTGTAATAACTCCAGGCCACGAGCGAGGGGATGGCGGTGATCAAACCGAGCAAGGTCGCGTTGAGGGCGAGGGCGATGCCGTTGGCCAGCCTGCTGTTGTCGCCCAAGCCGGTGGCGCCAAGCTCGGCGAAGAGCGTGATCAAACCGTAAATGGTGCCGACCAATCCCAGCAAGGGCGCAATGCCTACGGTAATTTCCAGCACGACCAATCCGCGTTCGAGACGGGAGACTTCGTAGCGCGCGGCGGTTTCAAGTCCGCTGGTGTTTTCGGCGCGGGTGTAATGGCGGTGCTCTTCGGCCCGCAGGAGCAAACGGGCGAGCGGGGACGGATGCTGCTGGCAGATGCGGCGAAGCATGGGCAGGTCGTTGGCCGTGCGGCAGGTTTCCAGGGCCGCTCTGACTTCCGGCGGCATGACCTTGGAGGCGCGCAAGGCCAGTCCGCGTTCGATGATGAAGGTCAATCCAATGACGGACGCCGCGTACAACACCCCCATGATGATAGTTTCCATGTTCGTTCTTTTCTCGCAAAGTCAGGTTACTAATTGTCGTAATAGAAAGTAAATGTGATCTGGTAAGAATCGGAAGGCAGGCTCAGGCGCATGTCGTGCGTCCACTTCCCATACGGCATGGGATCCAAAACAGCCCGCTCACAGGTCGCTTCCAACAATGGTCCGACTTCGTTTTGCACCATCTGCATATCCGTCACGCTGCCGTCGGGATGCAACTGGAAACGCAACACGACTTTGCCAGTGATGTCTGGCGATTGAGACTCCAATAACTGGTACCAGTGAGTCTGGACGGCGGTGACCATCCGTTGGATATAATCGCCTAAAGGCGTGCCTTTGGCGGGCAAAGAAGGATCGGGCTTGATATTTGGGACACCTCCGGCTTGACGCGTCAGTTGGCCGTAATTGCCATTTTTGGCCCGGGCCTCGTCGAGCGTGCGAGGTTTCTGGTAGGCCGGTTGCGGTTGGGGTTGCGGCTGCGGCTGGGCTTGATCGGCTGGCTCCGTGTCAGCCTTGCCGTCCAGCGGTTTGTCTGACGGACGGGCGGTGGTCAGATCGCCAGGCGCGAGAGCCTTTTGGGGAGCGTTCTGTTGCGCGACGTTTTGCGGCACGGATGGGGCAGGTGGCGGAGCCGGCACAGCGGCGGGTTGGGGGTTGGGTTTGGTGTTCTCGGTCGTTTTCAGATATTTTTCCTGAAGGCCGTCGATGTTGGGCGTTTCCGAAGGCACCTTGATCTCGCGATTGGCGGCCACGGTGTTCTTGGCCGCCTGGAACAACGGTTTTTTGGGTGGTTCGGGCGTTGCCAGCGCGGGGTCGACTTCAACGAACGTCAACTGAGACTGCGAGGGAGCATCCACGGCGGGCATTTTGGGTGCCGCCGGCAGCATGGCTTTGGACACCAACTGCATCCAACGCGGCATGGCCAGGTTGCGCCACCAACCTTTGGCGTTGCCCTCGCGCCAGACGCAAACGATCAGCAGGTGCAGGAGGACGGAAACGATTAGCGCTCTGAGCAGGAGTTTCTCAGTGGAGCTTGTTTCGTTGGGTTCGGACACCGTCACGAGACAAAGATGGCCCATTTGGCGCCGAAAACAACACGAAAGCACCACAAGAGCATGCCGCCCCAGGGTCATTTCATCTGGAT
>PLIU01000338.1 GCA_003140095.1 Verrucomicrobiales bacterium
GTCACGCTTGATGGCGCCCAGACAATCGGCAATCTGATTTTTGCTGACAAGGCCAATGCTCACAATTGGATTCTCAACACCGGCACGGGCGGCCCGCTCACCCTCAGTGTCAGCGTCAACCCCACACCCATCATCACCGTCAGTAACCAGACCGCCACCATTGGGCTGGAATTGGTCGGGACACAAGGATTGTCCCAGAACGGCAATGGCACATTGATTCTCGTTCAACTCATCGGCTACGGCGATGGCACGACGAACAATGCCGGCACCCTTGAGTTTCTCTCAAGTCTGAATACGTCCAACAACCCGGCCTTCGAAAGCCCCCTGGTTATCAATTCCGGATACGCCGAATCCGCCGCCACACTCAATCTCGACGTGAACCAAAACAACGATGCCGGGAGCACCAATGTGTTGGGGAATGGCACGCTCAGACTGGTCGGGACCACGAATAGCAGCTCCAGCCCCGATCTCTTTTTTGGCCCTGATTCCGTGACCAATGCTTACTTTGGCGCCGCCATCGCTACGAGGACTTTGGATCTGGGTGCCAGCCAGCGATACATCTTCGCAATCACCGAACATAACTCTGTCGCGGTGTGGGACCCCTGGGAGGACGCGCGAATTGACGGCAATATCATCGGCGCGGGTGGCATCACTTACATTGCGCAAAATACTTACGGCGGCAGCTTACCCATGGAATGCCCGCTGGTATTGGCCGGGGCGGATACCTTCACCGGAGAGGTGGAAATCCAGCGGGGCTCGATTTATCTCTTCAACGCTAACGCCCTCGTCCAGACCAACAAGCTCTTGATGGACCCTGCGGCGGGCAACAACGCCCGGTTGTTTCTGTACGGCAAAGGAGCTACGGTGGCGAACCTCGAATCGAGCGGCGCAGGCAACGCTCTGATTGCCAATGGCAATGTGGATAATCCAAGAGCCATTGCTCCTGCAACGCTCACCGTCAACCAAACCTCCAACACCGTATTTGGCGGCCTGCTCGTCGATAGTCAGTACGAATACGATAACAACTCCGTTAGCGACAACACCAGCCCTTCCGGCCCCCTTTCGCTGGTGATCAACGGGCCTGGCACCCTAACACTCTCGGGAGCCAACACCTATAGCGGTTCGACCACGATCAACGGTGGCGAGCTGGTCATCTCAAACATCGCGACTGGCGGCGGCTCATTCAGTCTGGCCGATGGCGCGGCCCTGAGTATCAATGTTAACAGCACAAACACGTTGCCCATGTCTGCGTTGACGCTGGGCAACAGCAACACTCTGGAATTCGATTTTACCGGCACTCCGTCCGGTTCCGTGGCTCCCGTGACGGTGGCCAGCCTGACGGCCAACGGCGGGACCAATTCCGTAACGATCAATATCGACATCAACGGTGGGATTTCAGCGGGCCTGTTCCCGTTGATTCAATACACTGCCGGCAGCATCGGCGGCGCTGGTTTCAGCGCCTTTCATCTCGGCACGCTGCCCAATGGTCTGGCGGCGACATTGGTCAGTACTAACAACTCGATTGATCTCCTCAGTTTGCCGGTTACGAACGGTGGGACGGACGTTTCAGGAACAATCGTGAACCAGACTTGGACGACCAATAACTCGCCGTATATAGTGACGGGTGACATCAATGTTGCGGGCCTGACAATTTCGCCTGGTGTCACCGTGCAGTTCTCAAGCAACTACGCCTTCGAGGTGGACGGTGTGCTGCAAGCCAGGGGAACGCCGAATGCCCCGATAATCTTCATGGGATCCTATGCTGGCTGGCAAGGCATCTCTTTCAATTATAGCAGCCCGGGCTCGGTTTTGGCTTGTTGCGTCATTTCCAATTCTGTTAACAGCGGCATCAATATCTCGAACAGCACTCCGACGATTGCAAATTGTGTCATCGCCAACAACAGCTCTCCTGGCACTGGCGGTGGGATCAATGTAAATCAAGTTACGGCGGGTGGCATCCTTTTGGAGAACTGTACCATCACCAACAATACGTGTTTTGGCTTCGGCGGCGGCGGCGTCTGCTGCCAGGGAGCAACTATGCTGGAGATGGACGGATGTATCGTCAGCAATAATGTCGCCAACCCCTCGCAAAGCGTCGGCGCTTTCTATGGCGGCGGCATTTATGTTTCCGGAAATTCCCTGCTGAGAAACTGCGTTGTGTGCGATAACACCTGCCTGGCTGCATCGAGCTCGTACCAGACTCAATATGCTGTGGGAGGGGGTCTTTACATCTCTACCGGAACCACCATCATTGAAAATTCCATTTTCGCCGCCAACACAGCCGCATGCGGAACATATGATTCACTCTACTCTGCGTGGCCGGCCTATGGCGGCGGCATCTATATTCAGGCCGGTTCCTTGGCCATGACTAATTCGATTTTGTCGAGCAATGTGACTTCCTCGTCCGATGGGGAATACGGCGCGGGGCTGGGTGTTAGTTCCAGCATCACGAACAGCAGCGTGGTCAATTGCACCTTCGCCTACAACAACGCGGATGGAATTTATTCGGACGGTACGGAGCCGATGGTGATGAACTCCATCTTGTTTTTCAACGATGGCGACGGCACCCAGATTTCGGGACCGACCAATGTGACCTATTGCGACGTGCAAGGCGGCTTTGCGGGCGTAGGCAACATCAATTTCAATCCCATTTTTTTGAGCACAGCCAACTTGATCATCGTACCGGGTTCGCCCTGTATTGACGCAGGTAACACAAACGCAGCTTACAACGACCTTCTGTTTCCGCCGTCGTTGGGCACTCAATTGAACGACATGGGGGCGGATGGCGGGCCCGCCGCCGGGGCGCGAATGGAAATACATGCGTGGCCGCAGATCGAAGTCTTCCTCTACGGGGCTGTGCCTGGTTATTCCTACGTGATTCGAGCGTCCACAAATCTCCTAGATTGGCAGACAGTCGAGCAATTCCAAGTTGCTAATCGGGGCGATGTTGTCAACTACCTCGAACCGATCACAAACTCTCTGCCTCAAAGATACTACAGACTGAATCTGGCGCAATGAAGTTGTTTAATTAAGGATTGACAGTTATATTGCCTCTAGAAACCGAAAACAAAACTTAACGGAATGACCCAAATGAATAGAATCGCAAATTACATTGTCTGTCTTGTCGCAGTTGCCTTCACTGCGGGCTGCGCCAGCGGCCCGGATTTTAAGACCTACGGCAGCACTTTGAATCCTCCGAAAAATGGTGAGTCGCGAGTTTGGTTTTATCGTCCGAGCAAAATGATGGGCAGCGCCGTTCAGCCCACCGTTTACATTAACGATGCCCCGCTTGCCAAAGCTCAACCCGGTTGTTTTTTCTATGCCGACAAACCGCCTGGAACATACGAGCTAAAATGCTCGACCGAGTGGGCTGATAAAGCCCAACTAACCGTAGTTGAAAATTGCGCCGCATATGTCCGGCTTACGCTGCTGCCGGGAGTTTTCGTCGGCCATATCTTGCCAAAGGTTGTTCCGGAGGAACAGGCTCTGAAAGAAATCCAAGGATGCCGTTTGGTTACGGCTGACGGCATGAACAAGGATTGGAAGCCGCCGGGAAATTAGGATCTTTTGGGCTCCAGGTTTTCGTCTCGCGCACGTCCGTATGGGTCGCGCATCCGAACTCAACTACGGATGAACCAGCCGGAAAAACAAAGTTCCCGGGGGCGGCGGGATGGTGATGCTTTGGTTGGTGCCGTTGACGGTAGAGATGGCGTAGCTGGCTGTCCCCCAATTGCCGCCGCTTAAACTAGAATTGGTTTGGATCGCCAAGTTGGTCGCAGAGGATGTCCAGGAGATGACGATGTTGGGATCGCTCAACGCCAGACTCAAATTCGGCGGCTTCATATTTGGTGGCGTGGGGAAGGTTATCGTGTTGATCAGCACCGTCAGCGTGCCGTCCGAACTGGCGACGATCAAATCCGGCTTGCCATCGCCGTTGACATCCGCCGCTACGACGCAGTTGGGCACTTCGTCCACGCCGATCGTGGCATAAAAACCAAAGCCGCCGCTGCCGTTGTTGGTCAGCACGGTCAGCGAGTTGCCGGTTGCGCTGCCAAAATTGGCGGTGATCAAATCCGGCCAGCCATCGCCGTTGATGTCCGACGCCACGACGCAAAGTGGCTGAATACCCACCTGATAGGTGGCATTGGAGCCAAAGCCGCCGCTGCCGTTGTTCGTCAGCACCGAGAGTGTGTCGGAGCCGAAGTTCGCGGTGATCAAATCCACTTTGCCGTCGCCGTTGACATCCGCCGCCACCACGTAGTACGGATCATTGCCTACGGAGAGCACGGCATTGGAGGCGAGGAAACCGCTGCCGTTATTGGTGAACAGTTGCAGGTAGCCGTCGGCCGGGACGGCCAAATCCACTTTGCCGCCGCTGTTGACAACCACCGGCGCGATGCAAGTGGGATCTCCATCCGCATCCGCAAAACCAGCCAACGAGATGGTTTCAGCGGCGCCGAATCCGCCTTGCGCATTATTGGTGAGGATGGACAAGGAGCCGTCGCCACCATCATTCGCGCTGATCAAATCCAGAAAACCGTCGCCGTTGAGGTCCGCCGCGACGAGGAAAACCGGCGCGCTGCCTACGCCGAGGGTGGCATAGTAGCCAAAGTGGCCGGCGCCGGTGTTGGTGAGGACGGTCAACGTGTCGCCCGTGCTTCCACCCATGTTATTGACCACGGCATTAAGATTGGCGGTGACCACATCCGGTTTGCCATCATTGTTGACATCCATTACCACGACGGAATGGCAGGTGTTGCTGAGGGCATAGGTCCAGGAAGTGAACCCAATTTGGGTCAGCACCGTCAGGCCGGCAAAGTGATCGGCGCTGATCAAATCCAGTTTGCCGTCGCCGTTGACATCCGCCGCCACCACGCAAACGGGATAGTCATTCACCGCGAGGGTGGTGTTGCTGGTGAAAATGCCGCTACCATTGTTGGTCAGGACCGTCAGCGAGTCATCCTGGGAATTGGCGCTAATCAAATCCGGTGCGCCGTCGCCGTTGACATCCGCCGCAATAACGCAATCTGGGCCAGTACCCACGATCAGCGTGGCATTGGAGCCGAAGAAGCCGCTGCCGTTGTTGGTCAGCACTGTGAGGGTGTTGCCACTCGCGGCGCCGTAATTGGCGGTGATTAAATCCAGTTTCCCGTCGCCGTTGAGGTCCGCTGCCGCGACGGACATCGGTTCGTCGCCCACGGCCAGCGTGGCGTTGAAGCCAAAAACGCCGCTGCCATTGTTGGTGAAAACGGTCAGCGTGTTGGTATATCCATCAGCACAGATCAAATCCACTTTGCCGTCGCCATTGAGATCCGCCGCAATGACGGCGAGGGGATAGGCCCCCACGTTGAGCGTGGCATTGGAGCTAAAGACGCCGCTGCCATTGTTGGTGAGCACGGTTAGCGTTTTGCCATATAAATCCGCGCTGATTAAATCCACTTTGCCGTCGCCATTGACGTCCGCCGCCACGACGCGCATCGGACCAAAACCAACCGCAAGCGTGGCATTGAAGCCGAAGCCGCCAGCGCCATTGTTGGTCAGAACTGTGAGCGTGCCGGGACTATTGCCGTCCGCGCAAATCAAATCCGGCTTGCCATCACCGTTGACGTCCGCCGCCACAACCCAGTCCGCCGCGCTGGCCAGATTGAGCGTGGCATTGGAGCCGAAGTAACCGATGCCATCGTTGGTAAGCACCGTCAAGGTGTTGACGGAACCATTGGCGCAAATCAGATCCGGTTTGCCGTCACCGTTGACATCAACCGCCGCGACGCAAGACGGCGAAAGGTCCCCAAAGTTGGTGCTCGCGCCGCCATAAAGGGTGGCCATGAAGTTCAAGGTTTGCGCGGAGGCAGAGTTGACAGCAGTGAAGCAACAACAGGCGATAGCGCCGACAAATGCGAGGAGGTTCAAGATAATCTCGCTCCGCTTTTCATGGTTCAAATTCAAAGCAGGCACAAATCCAAGTTTTGTCATTCGAGCGCGTTACTGGCGTTTTTGGAAACTTGGGATGGGAGAGTGGGCTGGGGGTGCGCTCGGAGGTAGTCGTCCACGTTCCGGGTCACGATGAGCTGGCCCCACATGATCAGGTAGTGGCCGGGATAGGTGCAGAAAAACTCATAAGGTCCTTCTTCGGTTGGGGCGGTCAGCTTGAGCGAGGTTTTTTCGTGGGGTTCGATCAACCTGGTTGCGGCCAGGACGTCTGAGCTTTCCGGGATGAAGGCGCGGCCTTGGTCGTCCAATTGATCGGGCTTCATTTTGGCGGAGGCAAGGCCGACCTTCTCGCGGGTGCCGGGCCGGACGATGACCAGGTTGTGCGGCATAAAATCGACGTTCTCGAACCGAATCTCAAAGGGCTGGCCCGCTGTCACCACCAGGCGCGGGGTGTCATAACGCATTTGTTCCCGGACAGTCCGAATGACAAAGACGGGCACGCGCAGGGAGCGCAGTTCGCTCTGAAACGCGGCGGAAGGCGGGGCGGAGAGGGAGGCGGCCAGGTCGCCGGCCAGTTGCACGGTTTCAACATAGTCTTGACTGGTGCGGTCGCCGACCGGAACGGTTTTGGCCCAGGCCACCAAGCCGAGGGCGGAGGCGGCGGCGGCGGCGCGCGCGCGCGGCCAGACGGCGGGAGGAAGAACGCGCAAGGCCTGGGCGGCGGCAGGCACTTCATCGCCGCGGGTGATCAGGGCGGCCAACGCGGCAAAAACAGCTTCCGGATCGTGGTTCATGCAGGCCAGCGCGCGGATGGCGGCGCGGCGAATCTCGCGTTCGTCCTCGCCGGCTAATTTCCACGCGCTCGCCGTTTCCGGCGGCGTCATGGGGTTGTTCAAGAGCGGCAGCACGCGGTCGTAAGGTTTGGCGCGCAGGTCGGAGTCGTTGAGGAAGGGGATGCCGTTGAGCATGTCGGCAAAAGCGGCAGGCGATTGCGCCGCGTCCTTCCAAACGGTGTCAAATGAATTATCAGCGATGGCCACGGCGGCCCACGCGGCCTGGCGCACATCCGGCGCATGGGCCTCCAAGGCGAGCTTGGCCAGACGGTCGCGCTCGGGTTTAATCTGGTCGCGCGGCTGCCAGGTCAACAAGTGGGCGAAACTGGCCTGGGCGGTTTCATCGGTATCGAGTTTTGGGTCAAAGAGCTTGAACAATTGCGCGACGCGGCCGGTGCCCGCCTTCTTGGCCAATTGGCTCAAGGCATTGAGACGGTCGGAATCGGTGGCGTCTTTGCGTTCGACCAGGGCAGTCAAGGCGGGGACGGTGCGGGGCAGCTTGACCAACTCGGCGGGATCGAGGGTGCGGATCAGGTAATTAAGCCCGGCCGGATTGTCCGCGGCGATGGGAACGTTGTTGGCCAGGGCTTTAAGCACCCACGGTTTGAGTTGCCGCAACGTTTCCCCCAGCGTGTAGTCCAGATAATAATCGGTCGAATGCTTCAGCGCGGTCAGCGCGGCGTCGGCCGCCTCGGCAGCGCGGAAAAAGCTGGCACCGCGAACGGCCTCCAGGCGAACACGCGGGTTGGGGTCGTCGGCGAGGGTTTTAAAAAGGCCCAGCGCGCCCGGCACTCGGTCGCGCCAATAACACAGGACGCGCCCGGCTGCGGCGCGGGCCTCAGGCTGGGGGGAATGGAGCATGCGCAGAAGAAGATTGGTGTTGACGACGTTTTGCCACTGGTGAACCCAAAGGGCCTCGGTCAGGTTGTGCTCATATTCGGAGTCTTTGGCATCCAATTTTTTGGTCCACTGATCGAGAGCCTGGATGACCTTGGCGGTCGGGCGTTTCCCCAATTCGATTTTGGCCAGTTCACGCGTGCGATTTTCCGGCTCTTTCAACAATTCGAGCAGTGCCGCAATAGACTGGCCATCAATCTTGGGCTGCGTGAACAACGGGCGGTCTTCGTAGGTGATGCGGTAAATGCGGCCATGGTCCTCCTCCCGATTGGGGTCGCGCAAGTGATGTTGCATGTGCCCGATGAGCGGTTTGTGCCAGTCGCTGAAGTAAAGGGCGCCGTCTGGGCCGACATTGACGGCGACCGGGCGGAAGTTGGGGTCGGTGGAACTGACCAGATTTTCCTGCAGCTCGCCTTTGAGGCCGGACCCTTGCGGGGTCATTTTAACCATGTAGATGCCTTGGAAACCGATGACGTTGCAATTGAGAAAATCACCCTGTAATTCGGGCGGGAAGTGGCGGCTGCTGAGCATACCTGTGCCCGCGCACGGGCGTGAGGGGCGGTCCCAGAATTGCTCCAGGCCCGGGTGTTTGCCGGGGTAATCAATGTGACCGCTGAAGGCCGGACCGAAATAATTGTTGTTGCCCGTGGCGTCGGTGACGAGGTCGTTGCCCCAGTAATCGAAGACGCGGCCATGAGGATTGGCGAAATCGTAGGAGACGTAGGTCTCGAATTTTCCGGAGCGCGGTTCAAACCGGTAAATGGCGCCGTCGTTATTGCGAACCGGGCCGAGGGCAGTTTCGAGGTGAGATTTGTGGAAGACGCCGTCGCTAAGATAGATAGCGCCACCCGGCTCCAGGCAAAGGGCGTTGGCGGTGTGGTGCGAATCAGCGGAGTCCATGCCCATGAGGATCCGCTCGATCGACCCGGCATGGCCATCGATTTCCGGCACGTACCACAAATCCGGGGCTTCCATGAGCAGCAAGCCGTCTTTGTAGAATTGAAAACCGGTCGGCCCGTTCAAATCATCCAGGAAATGGGTGATCTTGTCGGCTTTGCCGGTGCCCTTGGTATCTTCGAGGATCAAGATGCTGTCGCCCGTTTTGCTGGTGGGGGTGCGTTCGGGGTAATTTTTCCAGGCCGCGACCCAAAGACGGCCCTTGGTGTCCCAGGCCATTTGGACAGGGCTGACCAGTTCAGGAAACTGCTCTTCACTGGCAAAAAGATTGACCTTCATGTGCGAGTGAACGGTCATTTTGGTGATGGCTTGCTCGGCGTTGAGGTAAACGTAGGAGCCGTCGGCGTTGGAACCTGGGGTGTCGCTCGGAACCGGGGTGACGGGGGGCAAATTGGAGTCGTCAATCGGGAGGTCGCGCCCGTGAGCCAAGCCCCAGATGTGCTGGTCGCGGTTGGCGGTCAAGGTATCGCGTTGGGCCATTTCTTCCTGCATGACTTCGAAGTTGGAAATGTAGGGGGAGGGAGCATTGCGATCCCCGACCATGTTGTGGCCGGGCGCGTAGGATAGGGAGGAGCGCCCGCCATAGACGTTATTACCGTCAATGGTGCGGTAACGAGCTTCCCACTGGGCATTTTTATCATTGACGGCAGCACGGAGCCGCTCCTCGTTCAGGGCTTTGACTTCGCCCTTGGCCGCCAAACTCTGGCCTCCGGGAAAGGCCTGCAGGATCGCCCGCGCCAGCGACTTGTCGCCCTCTTCCCCCAACTGCAGGCCGTCAATGGTCAGCGACTGTCCACGTTTGGCGGCGGCGGCGAACATTTGTTGCGATGGGGTAAATAGATCGACAAACGGCACGCCGTTGTCCCTGGCCACCTGGGCCATGACGGAGGCGTATTCGCGAATGTTGGCGTTGTTGGCCGCCGGATCGGGGAAATTGGGGTCCTGCGTCCGCTCGTTGGCGATGGGCGAAAAAAGAACGATGCGCGGATGGCCTTTGCCGGAATAATTTTTTTCAAGCGTTGTTTTCAAAAATGAATCCAGGTCGGCCTTGAACTTTGGCAGGCCGGCTCGGCCCTGGAAAGACTCGTTGAAACCGAAGAAGGCAAAGATCACATCCGCCTTGACCCTGGTCAGCCAGTCGTCGGGCGAACCGAAATTCTCGGGGCGAACGCGCAGCACCACCTCGTCGGCGGGAACGGCCAGGTCGCGAAAAACCAGATCCAAGTCCGGGTACTTGGTGTAAAGATAAGTCTCCAGCCAACCGGAATGCTGGAAGCGGTCCGCCAGCGTGCCGCCAATGAGCGCGACATGGTCGCCGGATCGAAGTTCAGGAGCGGGCGCCTGCTGGCCGCGCGCGAGGGACGCGCCCAGCAAGGGGAGCACGAGGACGATAAATTTAAGTCTCATATTGTCGAAGCCTGAGGGTGGCCGGTTGAGGAAAAAAAGTAAAGGGAAAGGTAAATTTTGGAAAAACTTTGAATTGGTCCTCGGAAGTTGGTGGTCGTCCCGATAGTGCTTGACTGGCTGGTGTTTGACCCTTGCAGGGATGGTTTTGAACAGAGGAAACGCAGGATTGGAATGAGGGTTCTCGCGCGGAGCCGCGGAGGGCGCGGAGAAAGCAAGAACCAACGGAGAGGCAAGCACAACCCGATTTTCACCACGAAGCATGTGAAGAGCACGAAGAAGAGCCATTGACCACGGATGTCACTGATTTCGCGGATGGATGGAGGGATGGTTTTGAACAGAAGGAAACGAAGCCAACAAAGGGTGAGGCGTTGTTAAAAGTTTTTAAAGGGGCGTACACGGGGCGGGCGCCTTGATAAAAAGGTGCTTGAGCGTCGCCTATGATGTGGAATTGTAACAATTGTGAGAGATGATGTTCTTTGACAATTTGAGGGTCAATCCCGGTCAAACCGGGTCAACCGCGAATGGACGGGAATAAACGCCAATGATTCAGGCGACAGCCGGGAGGCTAAAAGCTGAAGGATGAAGGCTAAAGGATGAAGCAGCCAGGCAACGTTACAGCCGTTCAGTCAAAGCCGGTCAAGTAGGATCAAACCGCGAGGTTGGGGGGCGATGGGAGTGGCAAGTGGCCAGTGGTTGGAAGCGGAGGAGGCCTGCGGAACACAGCGCGGTCAAACCCAGTCAAACCGAATCAAACCAAATCAAACCTGTGGGGGCAGGACAAGGATGAAGTATGAAGGAAGAAGCTTCATGGCGGCATGGTCGGACCCAGTCAAATCCGATCAAACCGGATCAAGCCGAATCAAACCAAATCAAACCTGCGAGGGGGAAGTGCCTATGGCACACGGAGTTGCATGAGAGCGGAATGGGGCAAAACAAGGCTAAAGGATGAAGCACCCAGGCGACGTTACAGCCGCTCAGTCAAAGCCGGTCAAGCAGGATCAAACCGCAGGGGCGATGGGAGTGGCAAGTGGCAAGTCTTAGTGGCCAGTGGTTGGAGGCGGAGGAGGCCTGCGCAACACAGCGCGGTCAAACCCAGTCAAACCGAATCAAACCTGTGGGGGCTGGACAAGGATGAAAGTATGAAGGAAGAAACTTCATGGCGGCACGGTCAGACCCAGTCAAACCGGATCAAGCCGAATCAAACCAAATCAAACC
>PLIU01000162.1 GCA_003140095.1 Verrucomicrobiales bacterium
AATGTTATTTAAGGATAAGATCTTAATCAGTGTGGATCGGTTCGATAATCTCGTCGAAATCAGCCACCTGCTGCCCAAGCTGAGTGCTGATGCCCCACACCAACAGATCGCCGAATCCTGGCATCCGCCGCAACACCGCGGCGGGGCGATATTTGCCCCCTCCATCCGTTTGCGGCAGCAGCGTCAGGACGATGTCCCCCTCCTTCATCGCTTAACGTCCGCGGGCCGAGTACTCAGGTTCATTCTCTCCATACGCCCCTGCCAGTGCGCCGACAGCCAAGCTGTCCGCGATCAAGTCCGAGACCGAGTCAAAGACCATTGCGAATAGTGCCTTCTTCCTGAAGCTTGCAAGGCTTTTGCCGAAAAATAAAGCGCCCGCGAAATTCCAGCAGGGAATAGAACATTTCACCATTTGCCAAATTCTATGCAAGCTCTTGCTAATTAAGCAGCAGGAGGGCGGCTGACCCAGATTGTTAGGCGGCGTTTGTGTTCTCACGGTTTGCAATCTCTGGTGGAAGTATGTCCCAAGCATTCCGACCCGGCGCTTCGTAGTCGGTGGCACCGCACTGCACCGTAAGCCTGCCGTCAGCGTCGAAATTAAGCGAGAGCGAAACGCTCAGACCGCCCCCCATGTCAAGGCACCATCTACAAAATCCGTTGCGCTCGGACGTGGGGTCGCCGTAAAGGCAAGTACCGAAGCGTCCGCAGTGCGAGCACTCCAACAAGCCTGAATCATGTCCGGCTTGACGGAGGGCCTTGCGAAGCCTGTTCATGGCCTCCAGCGTGTGTCCCGACGCCCAATCAGGAAGTCGGCACAAAACTGCCCACAATACCAGACCCACTTCGTACAGCAGATTGGCTGTCTGAACGGCACATGCGTTCGGCCAAGTCGTGAAATACCTACCGCCGACACGTATCCCAGGAGGCTGTAAGCAAACCGGGCACTGGCAGACCGACTCGAATGATCGAGCATCAATCCTGCGAAGCGGTGATACAGGGGTAATGGGCTGAAAGTCGGGTATCCGAGCAACAGCATCAAGAATCCCGTCGCACGCCTTGCCGAACTTCTTGGTCGTCCAGCGATGCTGCCCGCCTCGCATACCGACAACAGCACCGGCGAGCAATGAGAGGAGTGAAGAAACTCTCTCCACCGGTGCATCGGCCCAAACAGCCAAATAATCGCGCAGCAAGACACGCTCTGGCTCCGCACCACATAGTGGGCATCGGAAGTGGAACATGTAGATTTGGAATTCGGTGCAAGCCATGCGGCGTCATCCTAATTTCAATCTGTCCTCGTCAAATTCAACTCGCAAGGCAAGTTGCCCCAAGGAGGCCGCAAGCGTAGCTTTCTGGCACCGCTCCATCGGCCCAATGTTGATGTCCAACTGTCGAAGGAACTCGGCACGCTGTGCCAAATCCACCTCGAGCATCATCTCCGCTGAAGACATCCAAACACTCCGTGCCAGCAACACGCCGACCCGCGGTAATCCGTGGCGCTCGAAGACCTCGCGGAGGAAACTCAAAACCTCCTCGGCAGTCAAAGGTGCTGGTGTCTTTGGGATGGGGCGACCGTGGAGAACGTCCTGGCTGACCACATCTGCAGCCGCGAGAGCCTGCACGCCGATGCTGACTCCGTATTTTACTGCGGACGGCTCGCCACTCTTTGGGTCTTCAAAGCAAAATGGCCCCATGAATCCCTGACTGATTGCAAACCAGTCGCCTACCTTAATTTGACCTGATGCGATCGATGTCACGAGAGTTAACGTCCCCTAACGACGACCACTGAGCCACACCGGGGCTGTGATGTCAACCGCAAATCCGCAACACTGTGGCCAGCGCCGCCACCATCAGGGAGGGCTTGCGCCGGTTCGGTTAGTTGCGCTGAAAAAAGCTTGTGCGGGACGCCCAAAGAGTCCACACAATGTGCGAAAAGTCAGACGGATGTCCGTGCCTGTTCTGGTGCTTGAGTAGTCACGCCCTTATCGTCTTGGACGGGCCGGTCGCCGCGAAGAAAGAAGAAACATGTATCCGAAAACGATCAAATCTCTACTGGCAATCCCCTTGGCGGTTTTGCTCCTTCTGGCCGCACCGACAGCGGTGCAAGCCCAATTCAGTTACATCATAAATGCGGACAATACTGTCACCATCACCGGTCTTACCGCCGGGTCCGGCGGGGCGGTGACGATCCCAGCCACCACCAACGGCCTGCGGGTCACCAGCATCGCGATGAATGCGTTCTTGAACTGCCATAGCCTGACCAGTGTCACAATTGCCAACGGCGTTACCAGCATCGGGGCCAATGCCTTCGAAGGCTGCAGCCTCACCAACGTCGCCATTCCCGACACCAACCTCGGAGATTATGCGTTCGAACACTCGGACTTGACCAGCCTCACCATTCCCGACAGCGTCACCAACATCGCAGATTTTGCCTTCGCAGTCTCGGACCTGACCAGCCTCACAATTGCCAACGGCGTCACCACTATCGGAGAGGCGGCGTTCGCTGACAACAACCTGGCCAGCGTCACGATTCCCGGCAGCGTTACCAACATAAGGGAGGGTGCGTTCGCGAATAACAGCCTGACCAGCGTCTTTTTCACGGGCAGCGCTCCCATCGCTGATTCCTCTGTGTTCTCCGGTAACAACAACCCGACGGTCTATTATTTGCCTGGCACCACCGGCTGGAGTTCTCCTTTTGCCAGTCGTCAAGCGCTGTTGTGGAACGCGCTAATCCAAACTAACGCCACCAATTTTGGAGTGCAGAGCAATCAATTTGGGTTTTACATCACGGGTACTTTCTATATTCCCATCGTGGTGGAAGCCTGCACGAATCTGGCGAACCCCGTTTGGATTCCGATCCAGACTTTCACGCTCACAAGCGGTTTGGCCTATTTTAGCGAACCCTTGCAGACGAACAACTCTGGCCGCTACTACCGTATCAGCTCGCCTTAAACCGTCAGCGGGCAGCATCTTGCAAAGCTGGAAAAGTCCGTGCCCGCGTTTCTCCGTCGTCACCGGATTGCTCAAATCACGGAAGCCAACCCACACACATCAACTTCATTTCCGCTTCGTACCATAATCTTTGTTATGACCCATCGGTAAGCTTTTTCTCAAGTGGGGGCTTTGTGAGATGCGCCTTCAAAACGTTGCCCACCGCCTTCAACTCCGACAGCCTTTCGTCAAGGAAACGATCTCAGCCCAAACACCCGAAGTCAAACGTTTGACGCGCTCGCACGACGCAAAGACCGCAGCGGAGGCGTCGTTGACCTTCCCGCCTTCACTTTCATCCGGGCATAATTCATCTTCAAGCGAGCCACCGCGCCTGTCGCGCTCCGCGCGGCGGGTGTGGTGGCACCACTTTGCGTTTTCGGCCTCGTCTGAGCGGTATCCATTCAGTGGGGAGGGAAGCGATTGCGCCGCGGATTTTTGCGCAAGGCGTGGCTTGCCACGTTCCACGTGGAGTGAGGCGCGCACATATCCGCCAGCGATCTGTAAGCGCCGAACGACGAAGCCCTTGCCCAAAAAGATCAAGCAAGCGCTTCACTCCCAAATGAATGGTTACGGCTGAAGCTGGCTTGCCATTGACAACATGTAGCCCTCAGGCTACAATATGGCTGTGGTTGAAATTCGCAAAACGGATATCTTCACTCGATGGCTCGACGGCCTGCGCGATCTTCAGGCGAGGGCATGTCCCATGGCAAGACGTTCGATCCTTGACTGGACGCGCGGTGTTTCGGAATTGCGAATCAGCCACGGACCCGGTTACCGGGTGTATTACAAACAGCGCGGGCGAGCGTTGGTTATCCTCCTGGCCGGTGGCGATAAGAGCACCCAAGCCAAGGACATCAGCATGGCCTTGAGACTCGCTCGCAATCTTTAGGAATCAACATGAAAAAAACTGTTACCACTCGCTACGACGTGGCGGAACACCTCAGGACCCCGCGAGAGATGGCGGCTTATCTCGAAGCGTGCCTTGAAGAGGCCAACGGAGACGCAGCCTTTATTGCCAAGGCACTTGGCGATATTGCACGCGCCAAAGGCATGGCACGCGTGGCGCGCGATGCGGGACTGTCGCGTGAAAGCCTCTACAAAGCTCTTTCCGGAGACCGCAGTCCCAGCTTTGATACGATCCTGAAAGTTGTCGAGGCGCTTGGACTAAGCTTACACGCGAAGGCCACCAACTAATGGCGCGGTTCAAACATTTGAAAGGAAAGGAGATAGGCAGAAAAATNNGGGGGGCGGGGCGTCTTATATTTCTGACCAGGATTTTTCTGACATGCTCTTCAAGAAAAGCCGAATTAGTTTTTGCGTGGCTCCTTACTTGAAACTTCGTGTCCTTCGTGGTCAGGAGTCTTTTTCCCATTCCCCTGCCAAACATTCCTCCTCCTTCGCCGAGGCTACGGCGGACAAGCCTGCCAATGGCCTCTTCTTTCAGGCATGAGAAACCCGCCGTTTCTTATCCGTGTCATCCGTGCAATCCGTGGTTGTATAACTTCGTATTGTCGCAGAACTCGCAAAGCCGGGTTCGCGATTTACTGGACAAGAGCCGCGCCGGCACTCTCAACCAGGACGAGGAAAGCGCGTTGAACGCGGTGGAATCCTTAAATCATCCTTTCGCGCTCATCAAGGCTCGAGCCTGGAAACACCTGCCATCCGCCTCGTGAGCCAAATCTCAAACGCTCTACGCGATCAAGTCCGAGAGCGAGCCAGAACCATTCAACAGCCCCTCGCGCATCCGGGTTCGAGAGGAACTGCGGAAAGCGGGCCAGTACTGAGGCCTGAATCTTTCCTTCCTAGACCCCTGAGGCCAATGGCCTGTCGCCGCGAATGGTCTTGCCTTTGCTCCCGCCTCATGCGACATAAGGGATTGGGACAAGGATTGCCTCGGTAGCTCAGTTGGTCAGAGCAGCTGACTCTTAATCAGTTGGTCGTCGGTTCGACTCCGACCCGGGGCACCACTCCATCAACCACTTACGAATGCTCGCGGGGTTCGGACCCGCCTAGCAGTATCATAAGCAGCAGAAGAGGTGTACCTTCGTGGTCTTGCCCGCGCAAAAAGGAGCGACAACGCCTCCACCTTGATGGGAATGCCAACGCTTTTTTGAAAATTGTCACACAAACGTTTGACATCCGTAACAATAAAGCATACTATTTCTATAGACATTATAGAATATAAATGAAATCAGATAAGCAGGCGATTGGAAGGCAGACATCCCTCCGCCAAGACGCCGCCGTTTTTGAATCACGACCGAAGCGCATCCGCTCCAAACTTGCGAGCCGAAAGTCTGTGCAGGGCGCCCCCTTCGTCCAGCCGGAAAAAGCGCCGCGACTGGGCAAATTGATTTTGATTCGTCATGGCCGCACGAGCTTGAATCTCGCTGGAGAACATGAGCGCCTGCGCGGATGGTTGGACGTGCCGCTCGACGATCAAGGTTTGAGCGAGGCGGAAGAAACCGCGGCGCGAGTAGTCCGCCACGGCATTGCCGCCATTTATTCGTCGGACCTGGCGCGGGCCATCCAGACATCTGACACCATCAGCCGCGTAACGGGAGCGCCCGTCATCGCGGCCGGGGACTTGCGCCCGTGGAACCTGGGTTCGTTCGCCGGCCAATTGATCCGAGAAATTGTGCCCTTCCTGGATTTTCTCAAGGATCGCCCCGATCTGCCCGCGCCGGGCGGAGAATCCTGGAACCAGTTTTACGACCGCTATTCCAAGCGGCTCCTGGCGCTGATGACTTTGGCGGCCGACTCCTGCCAGGTGATCGCAGCGGTAACGCATGTGCGGAACTTTCTGGCCGCGCCGACAGTAATTCACGGTGGCAACAGACACAATGTCGAGGTTCGTGGCGGGCCAAAGACCGGATCAGTGTACGTCATCGAATGCACCAACGGCCAATGGAGTGTGAGGGCGGACCAATAACTATTATGGTGAAACCACAAACCCCTTTGACTCCGAACGGCAACGCCCATGGCCATCAGGGGCTTTGGAGTCAGCCAAATAAATTTGCCCGGCCGCCGGGAATCGAAGCGGACGGCGCCGAGGTGACCATTCACGGTTATCAGGAGTTCAAGATTACACCTGAGACCATCGAACCCATGTCGGTTGATCCGCCGCTGCGGCGCAAGAAGAAGCTGGTTCAGGTCTATTTCGAGCGGGAATTCCTGGCCGGCAAGACCGTGCTGGACATCGGTGCCAATGGTGGATTTTTCTCCTTGTGGGCCGCTCAAAGCGGAGCTTCTGAGGTGGTTGCTCTGGACATGGACGAGACCTATCTGAGTCTGATCCGTCAAGCCCAACAAGCCTTGGGTTGGAAGCAGATTCGCCGCATTAATGAAAGAGTGCAAAATTGGGAGGAGCCGGCGGATCTAGTCCTGGCTTTTGCCATGGTGCATTGGCTCTTCTCCTGCACGGCCAATTTCGGCAGTTTGGAGGCGGTGGTGGCTAAACTGGCAGGCTTGAGCCGTTCCATTTTGCTCATTGAATGGGTGGCGCCTGAAGACCCAGCCATCCTTGGTTTCAAACACACACAATGGAATCCGCAGGTGGCCCAAAAGGATTACAATCTCGAGGCCTTTGAAACTGCCTTGCGCAAGCATTTCCGCAAAGTTGAAGCCATCGGCCCAACTTCGGCCACGCGCATGCTCTACGTCGGCTGTCGCCAGTCCCATGAAGTGACTTTACACCCCATTCTGCCGATGCTGGCCCCCGCCGATCACGTTATCGCAAGCCGCTGTCTTTGCGAATATAAGAAGACCAAGTATTACAGCCGGGTTTACGCCGATGCTTCGCCTGACCGCATCATCAAACAAGCGACTTTCGACATGGCCCTGCATGAGGCAAAGATACTGCAGCGGCTTCAGGGAGGACATTTCCCTAAGGTCATCTCAGTCGAACAACGCGGCGGCTATTCCGTTCTCATCATGGAACGAATCCACGGCGCCGCGTTGGCCGAAAGTCGCGCGGCCATAGCTTGCGATCCGAAACGCCTGGCCTCGTTTCTGCGAGAATGCGTAGCCATTTTGAGCCAACTCCGCGCCGCTTCGATCCGCCATCGTGACATTCGACTGGAAAATTTGTGGGTCAGAGAGGGTCAAGCAATGCTGATTGATTTTGGCTGGGCGGAGGCAGCGGATGAACCGTATCTCAACCCAGGCGGTTTGGGCGGTTTGGAACGTATCCCCGAAGGGCCAACATGCGATACTTACTCGATGGGAAGGGTGTTCGAGCAGATCATTCCCCAAAATTCGAAACTCTTTGCGCCATTGCTCCAAATGATGCTGAATCCGCGTTTGGCGCGCAGCCTGGAGATTGCCGATCTAGAGCGGGTACTGAACAACTTGGAACTTCCGGAGGCATGGGATGTGCCGCTGGTGTTCCCCATTCCACGCCAGTGGGCAGCTCGGCCGGGTGCGCCACTCATCAAAACTGGAGTGCTTTCAGCCGAAGGCACGCGGTTCTGGAAACGATGCCGGACGCTGTACCACAAGATCCTTACTCCGCGGCAGGGACTCTGGCGGCGGGCGGCGACGTGAGCGGCTTTGCGCGCACCTGATGGCGCATATCCTCCCCTTCCAGACCCTCACCATATTCTTGGGAAAGTAGTATTGCCTTTGGTTACACTCTTGGTTTGGAACGGCAAGTCACCTTTACAAATCATATTATATGCGGCCATGGCAGTTTGCAATAAAGCGCGCCAACCGCACACGGGGTGGTTCAGGGTCATTTCATCTGGATG
>PLIU01000015.1 GCA_003140095.1 Verrucomicrobiales bacterium
TGATACCGTTTCCGACGTTATTCATAACCGAGCAGAGCGCCCGTGAAGGCGGCGAGGCGAGGTTGTGAATAACTCGGCGGCGGAGCGGGCGTAATTATTCACGTCAGCACGGTTTGTAGTATCCCGTTCCTTGCGAGGATTGCGTTCAAGAATACCGGCTTGGCGAGGAATGAACAAGTCCGCTTCGTCCGCCATTGGCCAACACACCTCGGCTCCGGCAACGGAAGCGGCGGCGATGAGGCGCTGTTTTTGCGCGCGATTGGCACTACCTGGTTCCTGTGAGGAACGTGTCAAGAATATCGGCCAGGGAGAGCAATCCACCGTCGCCATCGCTTCGGCTGCCGGTAGCGTGGTTGTCGGCGGCCCACAGCCACGGTCGGATCACGGTTTAGCAATACAAGCCAGCACAATGGCTGTGTCAAGATTACCGGCCCGGCCGATGGCTTCCGTCCAAAAGTCTGAGAGAACTACGCCCTGCGAGGGCTTTGTATCAGGTGGACTGGTGACGGAGCAAAGTGGGATTTAACCGAAATCAACAATGCAAAAATTATGAAAGCATGGAATGAAATTAAACACTACGCCGGATTCGATTGGGCTAAAGACCATCACGATGTCATCGTCCTGGATGCCGGCGGAAAAACGGTCGCCGATTTTCGGTTCGACCATACGGCTAGCGGATGGGAAGAGTTCAGCAAAAAACTCGCCTCTTTTCCCGATGTGGCGATTGCCGTCGAGACCAAACACGGCGCGGTCATCGAACGGCTGATGGAGCGGGAATGCTGCATATTTCCAGTGCATCCGCGCAGCGCCAAGGGGTATCGCCAGCGCAAGGTGCCCAGCGGCAACAAAACGGATCGGGTGGACGCCTGGAGTCTGGCCGACGCGTTGCGGCTTGATGGGGCGCACTGGAAGCAACTCTCCGCGCAGGATCCGTTGATCAAGGAGTTGCGATTGCTTTGCCGGGATGAGGTGGCACTGATCCGGGACCGGACGGCGTTGATTACGCAGTTACGCCAAGCCTTGTATGATTATTATCCTGCGGCGCTCGAAGCCTTCGACGATTGGACGATGCCAGCGGCATGGAGTTTCGTGATCTCCTTTTCGACGCCGCAAATTTTAGTCAAAGCAGGCAAACGCAAATGGGAGAAGTTCCTGCACGTTCATAAACTTGGCCGGCCCACAACGTATCAGCGGAGGCTTGAGATTTTCGCACGCGCCCATCAGTTCGCCGGTTCGGATGCGGCCGTTCGCGCCAAGTCCAGATTGGCTGTGGCGCGAGCCAAGCAACTACAACTGCTCGAAGCCCAACTCGGCGAATACCGTCAGGAAATCCGGCGTCTTTTTGCTCAACATCCCGATGCCAAACTCTTTGGCTCTTTACCCGGCGCTGGCGACAAAATCGCGCCGCGTCTGCTCGCCGAGATCGGCGATGATCGCGCCTTGTTTCCTGACGCGCAGGCCCTGCAATGTCTGGCGGGCACGGCTCCAGTCAGCTATCAATCAGGCCAGATTCATCGAGTCTATCTGCGCCGCCAATGCAACAAAGCGCTGCGCAATGCCGTGCATCTCTGGGCCAACTTAAGCCGCGAGTTCTGCCCTTGGGCTGCGACTTACTACGCCGCGCTTCGAGCCAAGGGCAAAAGTCATGCCTGCGCTTTGCGCGCGTTGGGCCAGCGTTGGCTGAAAATTGTTTGGAAAATGTGGCAGACCCATGCGCTCTACGAGCCGGACTTGCACGCCCGCAACCAACTCAAGCATGGCTCCTGGGTGTTGCAGCTTGTCAATAAGACTGACGTTTCAACCAAAAGTTGACCTTCTGATTTTGGCCAGCGTTCCCGGCGCGAAATCATAGAGGCCAAGTCCCCAAGCTCGGCGAGCACTGTCCAGGTGGAGGTCGAAGGGAAACAGGGCGACACAACCTTGACAGGCGCAGACGAGCTGTACCATGACGAGGCGTTTCGCGCCAAAGCCAGCTATTTTCAATGTGAATAACTTTTTTAAAATTTCAATTTGCAAACCAGAGAACTTCTTGACAGGCGCAGACGGGCTGTACAATGGACGGAGCGTTTCGCGCCAAAATCAGCCCCGCATTAAGGACTCAGTTGAAATATGGCGCGTGTGCGCCCCTGCCGTTGATGGCCTTCCCCTGTATTGGACAATTCTGAGATTCCTAGTCAAAGGAATTGGGTGGCGTGGATTCGCCGCATGATTCATGGCCGGTCTGTTTGCAATTCGGATCGGAGCGCGGGGGAAAAAGGGTGCGCTCGTGGAGAATTGAAAACAGTCCGGCCTGGGGGCCGCGACACGGGAACGTTTTTTAGAGGGTGAAGGGGAAAAAGCGTTTTGGTGTCGCGGCGGGGTGCGATGCGGTTTGGGTTGCTCCAATGCGGCGGCTGCCGCCTGTGCCAGTTTCCGGCAATTTCTGTTCGCTCGGTGACTAGACTTGGCGCGCGTCAGGGACGACACCCTGACTGAAATTCGTTTCGCCGTAACCGGGCGCGCGATCGGGCGACGGCACGGAGCGACTGACCTTTTGCAAATGCTCTTCCACGCGAATCAGTTACTCTTGCGCGCTCGGGGGCCGCGCGGCCCCACCGCGAATTGTTGTGCGCGCTAGTGTTTGTGGGTTGGAGCCTCGACAGCGCCGTGCTAAAAAGTGTTTTCCCCGGTCTAGTGTCCATGAAGCCAAACACTGAGCTGGGGATTTTATTGGGCGGGGTTGCGCTGGCGATTCTATCGCGTGAGAAAGTCGCTCGTTCCGCCTCTGTTGCACTTTACCGCGCGCGTCCCTAGACTGAACCCACGATCTAAAGCCTTTCCCCGGATATGCCGATGACATTGTGGCAGCATGATTATACCTGAGATTACGTTTGTACCGGGGGACTCTTACGAAGAATAAGAATATCCTCATTTCTTCGCCTTCACAGATCGTGGGTAACGCAGAGGTGCAGGCGCCCCGAAAAGGTGGTCATGGTATGCTTCCCTCAATTCAAACCTCATTCTCTCCCGACTACTCCCGTCAGCTAATACATCATGGAGCACCGCGAAAGATATTCTTCGGTGTTCATCATGAAAACGTCTGCTGAGATTAACAAGGCGCGGCTAAACAAACACCCTGCACGTCCTCCATACGGCCAAGGATGGCTATGACCGCCGTGCGAATTCGAAATGAACCCCAGTCCAGCCTCGCCTTGATGATGGGTCTATGCGTAGGGGCTCTTGGCACCCTGGTGCTTGTGGGTTGGATGTTCAATCTCGCCGTACTGAAAAGTGTTTTCCCCGGGCTGGTGTCAATGAAGTCAAACACGGCGATAGGAATGTTGTTGTGCGGAAGCGCGCTGGCTATTCTATCGCGTACGAAAGTCGCTATGCCAGGCCGTTTCTGGACAACAATGGTGGCGGTGGTGGTAATTGCTTTGGGGGCCTTGAATTTGGGTGAATATCTTTTCGGTTGGGAGTTGGGCCTTGATCAATGGCTGTTTCGCGATGCGGACTTTCGGGTGGGAATATCACAGCCGGGGCGGATGTCGCCGGCCACGGCCTTTTGCTTTGTGTTGACAGGCGTTTCGCTATTGGCCGCGTCGCAACCAGCCTCGATGCGATTGAGACGTTCCATTTTGGCGGCGCAGGGCCTGGCTTTGGTCATCGTGAGCGGGCTGGCTTTTATCGGCTATGCCTCGGATGCGTTGTTCAACTGGCGTTGGTGGAGTTATACGGGCATGGCCGTTCACACCGCGGCGGGTTTTATGTTGTTGGGGTTTGGCTTGCTGGCCTTGGGCAGCAATAAAGGCGGATTCAAGTGGTCGCTGGATGCGTTGACCACTGGCGGATTCGTGACTGGCATCGCAATGCTCCTAGGGGCGGCGGGAATAGCCTACCATTTCACTCTCCAGCTTCAAGAAAGTGCCGCGTGGGTCAGCCACACACAGGAGGTCCTTAAGGAAATTGGGGGAATCACGGCGGGTGTGGCGTCCATCGGGAGCAGCCAGCGCAACTACATCAACACGGGCGATGACCGCTTTCTGGAAAAAGAAGCAGGGATCAAAGACGCCCTCCACCAGAACATTGCTACGCTACGCAAACTGACAGCCGACAATCCACGACAACAACCTCGCCTCAATCAACTTGATCCGCTCCTTGACCAACGCATTGACTGGGGGGAACAGACCATCGCGGCCCGCCGAAAGGATGGTCTTTCCGCTGCCGAGCAAATGATTGCCACCGGCAAGGGGATTGAGCTGAATAATAGCATCCGTGGCGTGATTACGGCGTTGGAAGACGAAGAATATTCCTTGCTTGATCGGCGGCAAAAAAAAGAGAAGTCCATATCCAGCACGACTTTTCTCCTCCTGCCATTGGGCGTGTTTCTGAGTGTCACGCTGTTGTCCTTGGGCTTGTTCGTCCTAAACACGGGAATGGGTGAACGCGCGCAGGCGCAAGAAAAAGCGGACTGGCTGGCTTCTTTCCCGGAACG
>PLIU01000042.1 GCA_003140095.1 Verrucomicrobiales bacterium
ACTGGCAGCCGCTTGCGATTTTCGCTTATGCGATGGTTTCGTGCCTTGTCGTCAACGACGCCTTGAAGGTCCTGATGATCAAATGGCGCGTTCTTAACGCCGTCGCCAAGAAACCGGTCGATGTGACTCCACAGATCGCCAAACGAGCCTATGAACTATACGAGCAGCGAGGACGGCAGGACGGTCACGCAGTCCAGGACTGGGGACAGGCGGAGCGGGAGATTCGGAAAACTGCACCCCAGAAAGAAACGCGCACAATTCAGGGGGCTGGGGGCCGGTCCATGGGAAAGCCGGAGCGCTGATCATTTCCGGAGGATTCGTTTTTCGAGTATTCTCAGTCGTGGTTTTTGGTTTGACAACGATCAAATCGCCCGCCTCGCCCAACCGGGAAGTCACCGCCATTTTGGAAAAATGAGTATCCTGCCGGATACTTCGACTCTCTGGCCATTGATCCACCCTCTGTCTTGGCCGTGCCAATGACATTCGCGCCGAACGCCGCCAACGGTGACATGTCCGCACATGCTTCATCCGTCAGCGGATGTCTGAGTGTTCATCACTTCTCACCCCATTGGGGCAGCGAGCCACCGCGCTCTTGAACATTGGCACTGAGCAAAAGACCATCCGTGAAGTTGCCCATGAATGTGGCGTTGCTTACTGGCGGCTGCGACTGGATCTGAAATGTTTTATGCGCGGCGGGTTGAAGCAAATTATCGAACACAGTCCGTGTGCGGACATCCTGATCGTGAAGGGGGTGCAGAAGGCGTTTTTCGACTGGTGCAACAGTGAATACGAACTGACGGGCCACGCCCCATCGGGGGCCGCGGCCCAGGAATTTTTGGAATCCGAGGATTGCCGAATCCGGATGCTGCGGCGCACGGTTTACACCCATTTGGAGAAATGGAGAAAGACCCGTCGGATTCCGCCGCGAAAGCACAGACCGAAGGTGAAATATAAGAAGAGTGAAGGGCTAACGGTTAAACCGATCTCCCAGCACTGATTCAATCCACTGCCCCTGGATGGAGAAGGATGGAGCAGGTCACTCGGCCGCCATCGCACGCTTTAGTTTATTGGCATAGACTGTAAGATCGGCCATGCGTTTAACCGATGGGCTTGTGTTGAACCATCGCGCGGCGTCTTCCGAAGTTGTCAGTTCGAGCCAATCCTCCATGATCACCTCCGCCGAATTGCCGGTTGCCAGCGCCACCTTGTCGGGTTCGGAGGTTTGAGCGACCCGGTAGGAAATGAAGCTGTTGCGAAACCGGTTCGCGCCCGCCTTGATCTGGCGCTTCGTGGCAAAACGATCCCAGGCCTGAAACACGCTCTGCGGCGTTGACCACTGCTCACAGATTCGTCCTGTCAAACCTTCGAAAGGCTCAATCCATTTCCTGAGGTTCGGCAGCAGCGGCATGATGCGGCGCCGTTTCTTCTTCGTGATCGCTTTGGGAAGAATAATGTATCCGTTGCCCTTCCGGAAGAAGATGTGCTTCCACTCCATGAAGGCAATTTCCTCTGTCCGCACGCCGCTGAAGGCCTTGATCGCCATGGAAGGGATCAGTTGCAGCGGGGCGTGCCAAAGGAGATCTTCAATCTGTTCCGGCAGGAAAATTTCATTGTCCCGCTTGTCATCTTCGGGGACGCGGTTGGTGCTGCTGGCCTCGGTGGACAAGTCTTTGGGCAGGTAACCATGCTTCCGGGCGTAGTTGAATAATTCGACGATGGCATTCCGGTAATTATTTCGCGACCGGCCCATGAGCTGCCCTCCGTATCGTGCGCCCTTGGCCAGCGATTTCAACCCGCGCAGCCAGTTTTCAATTTGTTCCGTGGAGACGTCGGCGATCTGGCCCGGGAAATCCTTGGCAAATCGACCCAATCGAACGTCCAAATCCCGAACGTGATAATCGCCACGCTTGTCCAACTCCAGAGTCTTGACCATCTCTTGGATCAGATCGGGAATCGTGATCGGTTTGAGTTTGGTTCGCGCATGCTTCTGATAAAAGCTGGCCACGCTTCGAAGGTCCGCGTCTTTGACCAGCCGTTTGGCCTCACCATATTCGCGGGCCGCCACATCCAGCCGCACTTTCAATCCTTTCAACTGGGCCTCCGCGGCGAGATAAATCCGGCGATCCTCACCTCTGAGTTCCAAGGCCCGCAATTCGCCGTGGGCCAGCTTCGTGGCCACCGCTTCGGCGCAGGCCTTGGCCTTTCGCAGCAAGTTGCATCGCTCCCGAATGCGGCGCCCGTGAAAGGAGTATTCGACAATCCAGGACTCATACCACGCCCCGGCGATTTTCTGCGGGCTGAAGCGAACATGCACGCGCACCGAATCGCGTTTCACGTCGAAAGGAGAACGCTTGGCCGGTCTGCGACTGCGTCCCTTGATTTTTCGTTTGATGAGTGCCACAAATCAAAAGTTTGGCACTAAACTGGCACTAAAACATGGTGAAAGCAAGAAATAGCCCGTATTTATTGGAGCGGGTGAAGGGAATCGAACCCTCGTTTCGCATAGGATGGAATTCATTGTTGATGGCTGGCGGAAGCTGAATGTCCGCCTACAAAAAGTCTTAAGTTGCTCAATGGTTGGGATCTTTCTATTCTGAGTCTTGAAAGAAATGCCCAGAATGCACAGCCTTGGGCCGTGGCAGCGGGACTTGTCCCGTTGGTGTTGGGGCGCAGCGTTGTTCCTGGCGCTGACAGGCTATTCGTCGCCGGCAGAACCGACAGTATCCACCGGATTTTCGGTTCGCACTTGGGACACTGAAAAAGGATTGCCCAGCGACGACATCACGGCACTCGCGCGCACGCCAGACGGTTACCTGTGGATTGGCGGCGCAGCAGGCTTGGCGCGGTTCGATGGGATTCGGTTTGTGCTGTTGCCGACCAACCAGTTGCCGGGGCTTAGGGCGAGTCCCATTGCGGGATTGGTCGTTGACGACATTACTGGCGTTCTGTGGGTCGCTGACCGCACTGGGGCTTTCACACGGAGGCGGCAAGGGCGCTTTGAAGACCCGGGCTTCAGCCAGCCGCTGAAAGTCGGCGCCGTTAATTCAGTCGCGTGGCGACGGAATGGCACGCTCTGGCTTGGGACTGAAAAAGGTGGAGTGCTTTCCATTGATACCGCCCAAGGACAGGCGACATTTGTCACCAACGGCTTGCCGGCGGGTCCGGTGACACAAATTTTATGCGGCGGCCAGGAGCAGGTTTGGGCGCTCGCGAACGAAAAGGTGGTGAGGCTGGCGGGCGGACTTTGGCGTGAAGTGGGCGTGACGCTGCCTGCGCGGGCCATCGCGGCGAGTCGCGACGGCGGGCTGTGGGTGGCGACGGTTTCGGGCTACCGACTGCTTGATCGCGGGGCCAGGGTATTCAAGTTCAGCCAAGAGCAAGCTGGCTCTGAACTGGAGCCTTATCCCTGGGCGCAGGATACCCTTCGATCAAAAATCACTTCGTTGTGGGAAGACCCACAGGGAAGGCTCTGGGCCGGGACTCGCAATGAAGGAGTTTTCTACTGGCAAGCGGGCGCGGGCTGGCAAAGGTTGACGACCGAAGGGCCGCTGGCGCAGCTCCCCATCACGCCCATGCTGGAAGGGGACGAAGGCTCCTTGTGGTTCGCCAGTCAGCGCGGCGGACTTCACCGGCTTATGGGCAGCCGGGTCGTGACTCTGCGTCTTCCTCCCGCCGTCCAGGACAGTTTTATTCTGACAACCGGCGCGGCGGCCGATGGCAGCATTTGGGTTGGGACTGACGGCGCGGGGGCCTTTCGCTACCGCGAGGGCCAGTTTGAGCAGGAGACCAATGGACTGACCAACTTGCAAGCCGGTGTCCTCTTTGAGGACCGCCAGACCAATCTTTGGGCTGGCACTTGGGCGGGTTTGCATCGCTGGCGCGACGGGCGGTTCGAGAGTGTGACAAATCCTGAACCACTAACCGACGCGGTGCTAGGTTTGACCGAGGACAAAGCGGAGAATTTATGGGTCTGCACCGGATCGGGCCTGGTTCGCCTGCACGGCGGCGA
>PLIU01000369.1 GCA_003140095.1 Verrucomicrobiales bacterium
TGCCATACGGCCTCCTGGTTTGAATGTTGCGGTTGATTCATCGCGGCCGCGCCGTGATGAAATTGCAGATGGGCAAGGGACGCCGTGGAATTACTCCTTGCGGAGGTTGTTCTACCATTGAACTACTGCCCCATTCGGTGGAGCAGGTCGGACTCGAACCGACAACCGACGATAACCCACAACTTCGGCCCATCAAATAAACGACGGATAAGAGACGAACTGGGAGGTTTACGTGCTCTACCGCTGAGCTACCTCGGCATCTGGAGCCGAAGGCCGGAATCGAACCGGCGACCGCGTCGTTATCAACGATAACCCAATCCTGCGACCCGTCGAAAAAATAAAAGCATAGACGGACAAGAGGCGAGATGGAAATTCACCGGTTGCCCGATGGCGCGGGATTTGCACCCGCTCGCGGTTTCCCGCTTACGATAATCCACACTCTGCGGCCCGTCTAAATTGGCGCTCCCGATGGGAATGGAACCCACATTTCCCAGATTAAATCCGGGCTTCTCTCGCAGTTGAACTACGGGAATATCCAGCACAATCATGCTGATTTCAGCACGGATACCGGACGCGGTTTGGTCCGAGGGCAACCTGGGTTGAACCTTCGGGAAGATCAGATGGGCAAGTGGCGTGATCGAACGGAGGCACTCCATGCCGGGAATCGAACCCGGACCGCCAAGGCTTTCGTCACGGACGGTACGCCCTCCTTATGTTGGTGGATAAACGATCAACTTCGGCCCATCGAAATTGGGGTGACCAACCGGATTCGCACCGGCACAAACGCCTTCACGGGGCGTGATGCTTCGTGTTACATCATGATCACCATAAAATGGAGCCCCTGGTCGGACTCGCACCGACGATTACGAGTTTACGAAACTCGCCCTGTTGCTTCTGAGGCACAGGGGCTGTGAAAATGGCGTCCACGGCAGGAGTTGCACCTGCGGCCTTCACCTTCGCAAAGTGACGCTCTGATCTAACTGAGCTACGCGGACAAAAGGGTTTTGAAATTGGTGTCCGTGGCCGGACTCGCACCGGCTAGGACCAGCTTGAAGGGCTGGTTGCGCGAGCTGCTTTGCATTCACGGACACAAAGGCCGCCGCAAGGAATTGAGGGCGCAGCGTTGCTGCTCGCGGGCAGACATTAACGCAGCGAACTCAAAGTCCTCCGTGGCGATCTCGGATAAAGTGGTCCCTGAGGCCGGTATCGCGCCGGCGTCTCCTCGTCTTCAGCGAGGCGCTAATCTTCCTCAGCTACTCAGGGTGGTCGTCCCGCGCGGTAATGCTCCGCGGTCTTCCGGTTATCAGCCGGGCGCTCTGCTTTTGAGCTACGAGACGATGGTTAATTGTGGTTTGATGCCGAAGCGGTTGACCGGGCGGAACACCAGGTTCAGCTTTGTCGTCGGTCGGATTCGGATGACGCGTTTTGGCTTGTAGCTGCGGCGAAACAGCAACTGGCTCTGATAACGCAGAACGGGTTTCATGGATTCTCCTTTCGTTAATGGTTAAAAGTGGCGGAAGGCGTCGGTAATGCTCCGACCTCCGGGTTTAGCGGACTCTGTTTTCGGGACAGATGCAGCCAGCTTATATCTGCCTGCCTTCCGTAAATTGGCTGCCAGGGTTGGACTCGCACCAACACCGAACGGCTTAACAGACCGCCGTGCTACTTTGACACTACCTGGCAAATATTCTGGCGCTGCCGGCAGGATTTCCACCTGCATCGTTCCATTTAGAAGACGGATGCCTCGTGTTTTCGACCACGGCAGCAATTTGAAATGGTCGGAATGGCAGGATTTTCACCTGCGGCCTCCCGGTCCCAAGCCGGGTGCTCTAAAGACTGAGCTACATTCCGTGAAATTGGCGGACTCGAAGGGACTTGCACCCTCAACCCTCCCGCAGACAACGGGGCGCTCTGCTGATTGAGCTACGAATCCAAAATGAAATGGTCGAAGCGGTTCTGCAAATCTGTTGACATCGCTTGATCTCGGGGGATGGATACTCCCATGTCTAAACCGCTCAGAATTTATCTCGTGATGAGCAAAATCGCCCGAGAGGCATATATCGGAAAAGGTGAAGATTCGCGCATTGACCAAGTTCACACCAAGGAGTTTCAACGTCTGAAACGGCAACCCGACGTGGTCGAGTGGGCTTCTGAGCCATTTTCCACAGAAAAGGACGCACTAATCGCTGAGGCGGTAGCAATCGGCATAGCCAATCGTTTCGGTGCGAAACTAAAGCTCCAGAACAAACAAAAGTCATACTGGACCCGATTTGGGCCGAGGTATCCTTTTAAGATCGTCCCCAAGGAGGTTAAAAAAAGTCAGCTTCCGAAGGCAATCATCGTGACGTTAAGGCCCGATAAACTTCCCGACGAAGATTCGCGAGTTGCGCCCAATTCGCCCGGATGGAAACCAAAACAGTTGGCGGAACGTGCCAGAATGTGGTGGGCGTTTGATGCGTCGCGGGTGAAGTCGTGGCAAAGTGGCAAAGGGCCGCCCAAATATCTCGTCGCGGTGGCAAAGGGGAGCGCAAGAATTGTCGGAGTCTTCGAGATTGACAACAAGAAATGGGCGCTGAACGCGAACGGCCTATATGACGCCGTCCCCGTCAAAACCCACACCGCCAATGCAAACGGGATGCAAGGACAAAAGTATATCGGGGATCGCCGCGGAGGACTGGTTTCTTACGGTTCCAAGTTCGCTTGATCCACTTCGATTTACGAACCGTCCGACAGAACTGGTGGGAAGCGCTGGTAACGCTCCAGTTCGTCACTTCCAGTTTTGTTTAACGACACCCGATTTACAGTCGGGCAACTGGATCGCTTCCCTTGGCCGGCACTGCGCAAGCAGTTGGTAGCGGGAGTGGGAGTTAAACCCACCTAAAGAAGTTTATGAGGCTTCTCTCTGTGCGTCGGTCGAGTTTCCCGCAGTCAAATGAAATGGTGGAGTCGATGGGTAACGCTCCCATATAGGCTTGCTTGCAAGGCAAGTGCATTGCTTGTCTGCCACGACCCCGAAAATTTGGCAGGCTGCCTCCGTGCTGCCCGGAGTAAGCTGAGTTTTGGAGACTCGGCCGCGTGCTGACGCTCAGCCTGTGGAATTGGTGCGGTCGCCGAGAATTGCACTCGGACGTCCTCCTTGGCGGGAAGGCATTCTGCTGTTAAATCACAACCGCGAAAGTAAAAGGGCCGGGAATCGTTTCAGGACTCCCGGCCCACGCCATTTCAACAAAGAACAAACACCTCTTGCTAGCTTGCGCTACCAACCCACGGTTTCACGGTGGTTCTTTCGGTGTTTAGAGGCACACCTCCTACGAAGCCTTTAAATTGTAAAATTCGTTTCCTTAGGCCTGGCGTAGCTGTTGACGATTCGTAGACGTGGACCATCGGTGACCAGCTAAAGCTCGTCTTCGCTATTTTCAATTTGCCGCCAGAGGACATCATTTAGATGTCGCGCTTTCTACGTTCACAGACCGTTCGCCTTTCGTTTAAATCTTTTCCTTCAAGTTACTTCCAGGGAAACAAAAAACCCTGCCTACGTTTCGTAAGCAGGGTTGAAAAAGTCTATTTCGGTTTTTTACCTGCTTACCGCCAGTCTATCCAAGTTGCCTTCGGTTTGTTTTTCAATCGAGGGCGCGGATAGTCCAAGGCTAAACACATAGCCCTGGTTGTACCGGCTATGACGTGTCGCTTTCGCGACGCGCATCGTCGGCCAATTCGTGGCTGATATGTTTAAGCAAGTTTTCATCGAACGTAGAGACGTATAACACACGTCCTAGGTTACGCGCAACTAATATTTTCAAAATTCTTTCCCGGTTCTCAATTCTATTAGAAGTTTTGCGTGAGTCCATCCGACTCGATGCCGAATCCGTTGTCAGATGGGAGGCTAATAACTTTACGATTACTGAAATCCGATTAACGATTAGTTTACGATTGGCTTCGGGATTTCAACTGGTATCGGCTGGAACGCCAGAGCCAATCTTTTCGGATGGACCCAATCGAACTAAGACCGCAAGCCTTCAACCATTATCACCGGCGACTGGCCAGTTCATTTGCCCAGCCATTCTCGTAAATCGCGATGAGGGCTTCGAGTGGGGTTTGGACGGCTTTTTCTCGGTCGATCCCCGTTTTGAAACTTCCCGGTTAGGGGAGACAAGGCAAATGCCGTAAAACGTTTGCAATATGAAGCGTTTAACGCTACGTTGCGCAAACAGAATAATGACCGGAAAGACTGAAAAAGTTAGACGCAATGGAGCAGCAGCGGCGTTTATTGACGCGAAGCTTGCGGCCGGCCGGGTTGCTTTCCCCTTGCGAGACTTGGTGAGGGAAACAGGGTTGTCTGCCACGGCGGCAAAGAATCAGTTATTGAGGTTGGGAAACCAGATTGTTCGGGTTTCCCGACCGCAGCAATTTTTCCTCGCCGTCAGCCCGGAACATCGCCTCGTGGGAGCGCCGCCGGTTTTGTGGTGGCTCGACGATTATTTCAAGTGGCTGGGACACCCGTATTACCTGGCGCTTCAATCCGCAGCGGGCGTCTATGGCTCCAACCCTCAAGCATTGCAAGTAACCCAAGTGATGACCGACGTGCCTCGTCGTGAAATTGAGATAGGGCGACTCAGAATTCGGTTCTTCGTTAAACGCGGAATTGAAAAGACGGCAACACAAGTTGCTCCAAATGCCTTTGCACCAATTAAGGTCAGCACCCCGGAGGCGACGGCGTTTGATCTGGTTCGTTACGCTACCGGCATTGGTGGGATGGGACGCGCAGTTGAGACTCTCATTCCGCTTCTGCCGCTCATGCGCGTTCCCGAACTCAAACAGGTGCTGGACCATGAGAATGAAACCGCAACGGCCCAGCGGTTGGGTTACGTCGTTGAAAAATCAGGCCACAAGGCACTCGCCAAAGCCATTCGGGACTGGCTGCCCTCTCAACTGTTTTTGGTTCCGCTCGCGCCATCAAATGATGACAAAGCCTCGGTGCAGATGAACCAACGCTGGCGAATTATCGACAACGCCAAAGACCTCGCGCTATGACACCGCTCACCCGCAGAGATATTTTAGCCCATCAAACGGCTGTCCTGTGGCCAACTCTGCGCCAGGTTGAACAGGATTTGATCTTGTGCAGGGCGATGGCTGCGCTGTTCAACGATCAATTTTTGCATACTCAAATTGCCATGCGCGGCGGCACATTGTTGCACAAGGTGCATCTCGCGCCCGCTTCTCGTTATAGCGAGGACATTGATTTGGTTGTCTATGGAAACCGGCCCGAAGAACACATTCGCAAGGCTCTCCGACGGGTTTTGGCTGACGTGGTCGGAAATCCAAAGACCTCAGTTTGGGACGCTCTTGGACTTGCGATTCGCAACACTGTTAAGCCCTCACGCGTCCTGCGGATGACGTATTCCGTTCCTTCGATAAGCGAGCCGGGAACGGAGTTGGACATCGTGGTCGAGGCCAACGTAACTGAACGAACGCCGCACCGCCAGATTGTGGAAATACCGTTTGAGTTCTTGTTCCGAGACGCGCCGGTCAAGACTCTCATCAACGGCTACGAAATTCACGAAATGATTGGCACAAAAATGCGCGCCCTGTTTCAGCGGCGGCGGGGTCGGGATTTATTTGATCTGTATTGGGCGCTGACGCTCGCCAATCCACCGATTGACCCCACAGCAGTCATCGAATCCTTCCAGCATTATCTTACGAAAGAAGGCAACTCGGCAGGTCGGGCAGAATTTATCGGAATTCTGGAAGCGCATCTTGGCGACCGCGGCTTCTGCTCAGACATGGATCAATTGCTCCGCACGGGCGCGAGTTACGACGCGCAAGAGGCCGGAGAATACGTGAAAGCAAATCTGCTGAAACTGCTGCCTGATTGACAGAGAACCCGGCAGCTTTGAAACCGAGCCGCTCGCCCGCCCTCTGCCGTTTGCTACCGGGGGCTTCCATGCGTTCTGAACATTTAGCCTTCTTAACAAGTGGCCGTGACTATTAAAGATGACCTCTAAAATGTTAATTGCCGGTGGCAATTGACTCTTCGGCACCTTTTGGTCGCTGTTTGCGCTTTTATAGATGGTCGGTTGGGATAAGGCTTGGTGTGATCTGTTGCAGCCGCGATTTGCGTATGAACGATTTGGAAGTATTCACTGCGGCGCTGGATGTGCCTGAAGCAGAGCAGAAAGATTTTGTCCGGCGCATGTGTGCCGGTGATGAAAACCTGCTCCGCAGGGTTTTAGTTTTGCTTGAGGTGCATCGCAGCGCCGACGATTTTCTGGACCGGTCCCCGATGGGGGAGCGCAGCGGTGGAGACGAAACGTCAAGCGTGGGCGAAAAAACGGGGGACCGCATTGGGCGATACAAGCTGGTTCAACAGATTGGCGAAGGCGGATGGGGCGTGGTGTTCATGGCGGAACAGGAGGAGCCGGTGCGTCGCAAAGTGGCGTTGAAAATCGTCAAGCCCGGCATGGACACCAAGAGCATCATTGCGCGTTTCGAGGCGGAGCGGCAAGCGCTGGCGTTGATGGACCATCCGAATATCGCGCACATTTTCGACGCGGGGGCCACAGAGAGTGGCAGGCCGTATTTTGTCATGGAGTTGGTGCAGGGGGCCAAAATAACGGATTACTGCGACGAGCACTCACTGACCACGGAGGCGAGGTTGGAGATATTTATGAAGGTCTGCGACGCGGTGCAGCATGCGCATCAGAAGGGGATCATACATCGGGACCTCAAGCCGTCGAACGTCATGGTGACGACAGGACGCGACGGAAAGCCGATTCCAAAGGTCATTGATTTTGGAGTGGCCAAGGCGACTGGCGGCCAACAGCTAACGACCAAAACAATCGTCACTGCACACTCAATGTTTATTGGCACGCCAGACTATATGAGCCCCGAGCAGGCGGCGCTTTCGAGCGCCGAGTTGGACACGCGAACGGATATCTACAGCCTCGG
>PLIU01000188.1 GCA_003140095.1 Verrucomicrobiales bacterium
GGGAACGGGTCTTGGCATGGAGTCGCCGGCGGTCAGTTCTCTCCATTTTGCAACTCGGCCTCAATAAGTTTGATCATCTCATCAAACTCTGTCTTCCGGAAGCCCGCGCTGGCCCATTTCACCTTGCCGTCCTTACCGACGACAAAACTTCTCGGAATGTATTTCGTTGCAAACAGATTGTAAGTGTTGGTTGCGCCATCCAGATAAACAGGGAACGTGTATTTGTTTTCACTGATGAATTTCTTTACCACATCTTTCTCTTCCCCGCGCGAAATGCAGACCACCGCAAAATTGGGGTCTTTAATCCTGTCATAAATGCTTGTTTGCAGCAAAGGTAGTTCCGCTCTGCATGGGGGACACCAGGTGGCCCAGAAATTGATCAATACAACCTTGCCCTTCAGGTCATTCGACGACAGCAATTTGCCGGAAAGGGACAAGGTTTCGAAGGCCGGCATCCGGTCGCCCACTTTCACAATCGTCGAGTTGCCGACGTTCTCCTGCGCGAATAAAATTGAACAGAAGAAAAGCAAGAGCGCAATCGCCTGTGACTTAGATTTCATATTTTTCATGTTAGGCGGAAGTCACCATCAAGGCAAGATCAATCAAATTAACGGCAAAGGACCTTGGCGATTTTCGGGAAATTCTGGGCTTGGAGGCCCCGTCTAAATAGACCATGCTTGTTTTTGGTATGACACCAAATACGTCTGTCATTATTTTGTGGGTTTATATTGTGCTGCTCTTGGCTGGCGGTTTGATGGGGTTTATCAAGGCCAAAAGCAAAATCTCGCTCATCACCTCGGCTCTTTTCGCAGTGCCGCTGGCTTTGTGCGCCACGGCAGTGATCCGGCCATTTTACATCGCGGACATCCTGGTGGGGCTGCTGCTGGTTGTTTTTGGGATGCGCTTTGCCAAAGGCGGGAAGTTCATGCCCTCGGGCTTGATGCTGGGATTGTCCGCGGTGGTTTTGGCGGCGCTGCTGTTGCTGCGCTGAGGGCGCGGCCGGCTTTTCTTTCTCCGCGTGCAAACTTCGCTCCCGATCTGGCAGATTCACGGCCCAATCGTGCAGACGCTGCGCGAGGGCCATCGACTGGTGCTGGTCGCCCCGACCGGGTCAGGCAAAACAACCCAGGTTCCGCAAATGCTCCTGGAGAGCGGGCTGTGCGGCGGGCGCATTGTCGTCCTGCAACCGCGCCGCGTGGCGGCCCGCACGGTGGCGGCGCGCGTGGCCTGGGAGCGGCAGGTCCCATTGGGCGGGGAAGTCGGCTACCAGATTCGTTTTGAAGACCGCACCAGTCTGGGCACGCGCATCTGCTTCGTCACCGAGGGCATCCTGCTGCGCTGGCTGCAAGACGATCCGACACTGCAAGACATCAGCGCCGTGCTGTTCGATGAATTTCACGAGCGCAATCTCCTAAGCGACGTCGCGCTGGCGCTGGTCAAGCGCGTGCAGCAAACCCGCCGCCCCGATCTGCGGATGGTCGTCATGTCCGCCACGCTCGAAGCCGAACCTGTGGCGAAATATCTGGGCGATTGCCCTGTTTTGGTTTCGGAGGGGAAGGCCTTTCCGGTGGAAATCCGGCATATACCGTTGCTGGACGAACGCCCCGTTTCGGAGCAAGCCGCCGATGTCGTGGCGGAAATCGTCCAAGCCGGCGAGCCGGGCGACATTTTGATTTTCATGCCTGGCATGGGAGAGATCAACGCCACCATGGCCGCCTGCCGCGCGGCGGTCGGCGGGCAGGCGCTGGCGCTCATTCCCTTGCACGGAGAATTGCCGCCGGAGGAACAGGACCTGGCCTTCACGCCCAACCGCTTGCGCAAAGTCGTGGTCGCCACCAATGTCGCCGAAACCTCCGTCACCATCGACGGCATCGTGCATGTGATTGACAGCGGCTTGGCCCGGGTCGCGCGTTATGACGCAGAGCGGGGGTTGGGCACGCTGTTCATCGAGCCGATCAGCCGGGCCTCGGCGGAACAGCGGGCCGGACGGGCGGGGCGGACGGCGCCCGGCATCTGCCACCGGCTGTGGACCGAAAGCGGCCACCTCAACCGCCCGGAACGCAACACGCCGGAAATTCAACGCAGCGATTTGGCGGAAGTGGTCCTGCTGCTGCATTCCTTTGGCATCCGCGACGCCGTGCATTTCGATTGGCTGGACCAGCCGGACGCGCAAGCGGTCGAGCGGGCCGAACAATTGCTGAGAGTGCTGGGCGCGCTTCGTCCCGCCTCGCAGGAGGCCGGACCGGATATGACGCCCATCGGCTGGGAGATGCTGCGGCTGCCGATGCATCCGCGCTATTCGCGCCTGCTGGTGGAGGCTTACCGGCACCACTGCGTGCCGGCGGCCGCGCTGTGCGCCGCGCTGGTGAGCGGACGCGACCTGCTGGTCCGCCTGGGCCGCGACGACAAACATATCGCCGAGGCGCGGGAACTCTTCGAAGCCAGCGCCGAATCGGACTTTTACACGCTGATGCGAGCCTACCAATTTGCCCGCAACAACGGCTATAACGTGGAGCGGTGCCGCCGCTACGGCGTCCACGCGCAGATCGCCCGTCAAGTACAGCAAACATTCGAGCAGCTTTTGCAGGCGGCCCGCGCGCCCGCCGGCGCCGAGCCGCAAAACGAAGAGGCGCTGCCGCGCTGCATTGCCGCCGGATTCATCGACCAGCTTTGCCGGCGGCGCGACCAGGGCACGCTGGATTGCGACCTGGTGGACGGACGGTCGGGCACGTTGGTGCGCGAGAGCGTGGTGCAGAACGCGCCTTTGTTTGTCGCCGCCAGCATTCGCGAAGTCTCCGGCCGGACCGGCCCCATGACGCTGCTGGGGCTGGCCACGGCGGTGCGGCGGGAGTGGATCGAGGAGATGTTTGCCGAGCAGGTCACGACGCGGATCGAACATCTTTTTGACCCTGTTCACAAGCGGGTCAGTGCGATCAAGCTGGTGCGGTTCCACGATTTGGTGATTTACCACGAACATCAGCGGGAGGTCGATCCCGTCGCCTCCGGCCGCTGCCTGGCCGGCGCGGCGGCCAAGCCTTACTTCGAGTTGCCGCTGTTCGCGCACGAGTTGAAGCAAACCATCGCCCGCATCAATCTGGCCGCGGCGGTGATGCCGGAGTTGGAACTTCCGCCGGCCGACAAACTTTTTATCACGGCCTTTCTGGCCCGCGCCTTTGCCGGACTGACCCTGGCCAAGGAAGCGCAAGCCACGCCGTTGCGGGACCTGTTCCGTGAGTTTTACGGAAAGGAGCGCCTGGAATGGCTCGAGGAATTGGCGCCCCAAACCATCGCCTGGCCCGATGGCCGAAAATTGAAATTGCTCTACGCCGTGGAGCCGCGCGATGACGACGGCGAACCGAATGCTCCCGAGGCGCAGATCAAACTGCACGAATGTTTTGGGTTGAAGGAGCATCCGCACATTTGCGAGGGAAAGGTGCCGGTCAAATTGTGGCTTTGCACGCCGGATGGCAAGCGCATCGATTCCACTTTTAACTGGCTTTCCTTCAAGGCCAACGCCTATCCGAAACTTAAACCCGCCCTGCAAAAGAAATTTCCCGGCTTTCTGTGGATGTGAGCGACTAGATTTCGGATGGTGCTGGCAATGGATTGCCTTGCGCCTTTTTTTCGGCGAGCCAAACTCGCGCCAGATCGAGTGCCGCTTGGCGGGCGCCCTCCAGACCCAAGACGTGTGTGGTCAAGCCCAAGCTTGGAAGGTGCGCATAAACCTCGGCTCAGGGTGGCAGAAGCTGGAGCGAAAGAGTGATGTCGGCCTTGAGCACGCGCGAAACTGGGCAGTTGGCCTTGGCGTTCCTGGCGATCTCCTCGAACTTGGCAGCGTCGATGTCCGGCACGCGCCCGGTCAGGTCAAGATGAATGGTGGTAATGGTCCAATTGCCGCCCACTTGTTCCAGCGTGAGGGTGGCCTGGGTGGACAATTCCTTGGCAGTGAATCCGGCGCCGCCCAGGAAGGCCGAGAGCGCCATGGTAAAGCAGCCGGCGTGCGCGGCGGCGATCAATTCCTCCGGGTTGGTGCCGGCCCCATTTTCAAAGCGGGTGGAGAAGGAATAGGGCGTGTGGTTAAGCACGCCGCCCGGCGCGGTGAGCGTGCCCTGGCCAGTTTTGAGGTCGCCGTTCCAGACGGCGGATGCGATGCGTTTCATAATTTCATTTTAATTCGGCGGTCAGACTCTGGCATAGGCCGCCGGGCGAAGCCGCGCAAGCATTTTATTTTGCATTTTAATTTGCGGCGCACGCCTTGACTGCTGGCGCGGCTGGAATTCCTGGGAGCCGCCACCGAATTCCTTTTGGGGCAAGCAACTCGCGGCGGGCTTGGGAAGGCAGCCTGGGTCTGGAAGCGCAGTCAGAAAAGCTGGTCCAAAGTGTGCGATGGGTTGCCTTACTGCTGGAAATGCCAACTTCCGAGGGCTGACCCGCACGGCCTTTGCTCGCCGACGGCAGCATAAACCTTCCAAGTTTAGATGCATGTGCCTTGACTGGAAAATGGACTTGCAAATTTGTGGAGCAGGAAGAAAATCGCGAAAAAGGCCCACGCTCTTCGTGGGCAAGAAATCAAATGGGAAATCCCAGCTAGAGCGTTGAAAATTTATGGAATACGATATAACCACGAAGCCGGTTTTTGAGGGCCTCAATAAAATTTCGATTGAGGCCGTAAAAAAGTTGAGCAACCACCCTTGGTTCAACAGGACCTTGTGCGCGGTGAACGGCAGCCTGGTTCGCATTGGAGTTTTTAACGGCGAATTTCATTGGCATGTCCACGAATTGGAGGACGAGTTCTTTTTGGTTCTCGAAGGCCGTCTCGAAATCGAGATGGAAGGCCGCGCGCCGGTTCCATTGAAGCCGATGGAGGGGTTGATGGTTCCCAAAGGCATACGGCACAAGACCAAGGCTCCGACCGGGGCAACGGTGCTGATGGTTGAGCAAAACACGATCGTGCCCACGGGAAGCTAGATGACAGGGAATTCCGGCTTTGTGGAGTGTAAAGTGGCGGCCCCATTTTGGATTGTGAAGCTTCAGTGATCATACGACCCGTTCAACCGAATGATTTTTCGTCCTGGCTGGCGCGGGACGAGTTTACTGGCAAACTCATGAGACAAACGAAGTGGCCAAAGCCCTTTACGATAAGGTCGCGGAATACTCCGGATTTGTAGTTCACCGGAAGCAGATTTAGCTGAAACCAGTAAAGGGGTCCTTTGGACAGTCCCAGGACTGATCAACATTAGGGGCGGAGCAGAAGCTGCCCTGCCACCTGGAGGGCGTGCTGCAGGCGCTCCAAACTGAACATCCTGCCCACCGGGCATATCTGCGACCGGGCCGTGCGTCCGGCGCGGGATTTGTTGCGGCGGCGGATGGGCCTGGTGCGCGCCAAGCCGTCTGTCCGGCCGGCAAAACCAACACTCAGTGCAGCCGCTTGGAGGAGGGGGCCAGCGGCAAGGTGAGCTATCGCTTTGAATGCGGCGGTTGGGTGAAGGCATTTGCCATGATATGCCGGCATGTACGGGATTGATGGGTATTTCCGCGTATTTCCAATATTAGGATGTTCGAGGAATTTCGAGAACTCCGCTGAAATTGGCTCAGGCTTTGGGTGAGTCCGTAAGCACGGCGCTCATGATGCGGGCTGAAGCGCCGAAGCGGGAGATGAATTATTTGCCCTTGAAAAAATTCCTCCGCCAGTCCAGTTTGCGCTCCCATGAACGAAGCGTTGCCTTCCGCCGCCGAGCCAGAGCAGGAATTTGAATTGCCGCTGGCCGGCTTCACGGGCACCCCGGAGGAAATAGAGCGCCAGTGGTTCGAACAGGTCTATAAACGCCGCGGCGTCAACACGCCTCAATTGACCTGGCGGGCGGTGGTGATGGGATCCGTGCTGGGCGGAATCTTATCGATGACAAATATCTACATCGGCCTCAAGGCGGGCTGGCTCATGGGCGTATCCATCACGGCCTGCATTCTTTCCTACGCCATCTGGACCTCTCTCCACGCCGCCGGGATTGTCAAAACGAAAATGGGCATCCTGGAAAACAACTGCATGCAGTCCACCGCCAGTTCGGCCGGGTACTCGACCGGCAGCACGCTCGTTTCGGCCTTCGCAGCCTACATCATGATCAACCAGCAGAGCTTGCCCCTGCCGTTGATGCTCGGTTGGATTTTTCTGCTGGCGGTGCTGGGCGTGACACTGGCCATCCCGATGAAACGCCAAATGATCAACATTGAACAGCTTCGGTTCCCCAGCGGCATCGCGGCGGCGGAAACTTTGCGCGCCTTGCACAGCCACGGCCCCAAAGGCGCACGCGCGGCCAAAGCGCTATGCCTGGCGGGCGCGCTGGCGGGCATCAGCGATTTTTGGAGCGAGGGCCTGCACCTCATCAGCGGGAAGTGGGAGTCTTTCTCCATTGATTCCCTGGTGGGCCGGTTCAACGCCAGCGTGCTGGGCAAGGCGTGGATGGGGCGCACCGTCTTGTTCCTTTGGGACCCGGTGTTCATTGCTGCGGGGGTGATCAGTGGTTTGCGCGTGGGCTTCAGCATGATGCTGGGCGGCACGTTGTGCTGGGCCGTGTTTGTGCCGGTTCTGCAAGGCCGGAACATCATCACCGGCAACAGCTACAAGGACATCGTGCCTTGGACGTTGTGGGGTGGCGTGGCCTGCATGGTGACTTCCGGTTTGCTTTCATTTTTTTTGCAATGGCGCGCCATGTTGCGGGCGGTGAAGGACTTGCGCCTGATGTTCAAACGCGACGACCCGCGCGACGAAATGCAGGCGATCGAAACGCCGATGTCCTGGTTTTTCGCCGGGCAGATTTTTTCGCTGGCCGGGCTGGCCGTGCTGGCGCACCTGAGTTTTGCCATGCCCTGGTGGCAGAGCACGGTGGCTGTGCTCATGACCTTCTTCCTGGCGCTGGTCGCCTGCCGCGTCACCGGCGAAACCGACACCACGCCTATCGGCGCCATGGGCAAAGTGACTCAATTGATTTTTGGCGGGCTCAGTCCCGGCAACATGAACGTCAATCTGATGGCCGCCAGCATCACCGCCGGCGCGGCCGGTTCCTCGGCCGATCTGCTGACCGATTTGAAGAGCGGTTATCTCTTGGGGGCCAATCCGCGCAAACAATTCCTGGCCCAATTCGCGGGCATATTTGTCGGCACGGTGATGACCGTGTGCGCGTTCCGGGTGATGGTCAGCGATCCTGCGGTGCTGGGCGGCAAATTTGCGGCGCCGGCGGCACAAGCCTGGCGCGCGGTGGCGCTGGCTTTAAGCAAGGGGCTGGAGGCCATGGAACCAATCAAGATATGGTCCATAGCCGTTGGCGGAGCCTTGGGCATCGTCCTGCCATTGCTGTCAAAATGTTTTCCGAAACATGAAAAATACATTCCATCGGCGGGCGCGTTCGGCTTGGCCTGGACGTTTCAGTGGTATTACAGCCTACTCTTTTTTTTGGGCGGCCTGATGGGCTGGGCCTGCGCGAAGATGTCTCCCAAGAAGGCCGAGGAATTCACTTTTCCGGTCGCTTCCGGGGTCATCGCCGGCGGCGCGCTGATGGGAGTGGCGGTCGTCTTCGCCGACAGGGCAAAAGAGGCGCTGCCGCAACTCTGGCTAAAACTGTTTCATTGACTGGCGGCATCGCCGTCGCGTCCCGCCTCATGCATGCGGATGAAACGGCGCAGTGTCAACAAGCCCACGGGCGCAACGAGACTGCTCAAGGCCACGATCAGCCAAAGAGTTTGCGAATGGCGCGGGCCCGTTGCCGGACAGTAACGCATCAGCGACTTTCCTGAAAACAACCCGATCATCAGTTTGGCCAGCAGGAATGGCACGTACGAAAGAGCGCCGTAGGAGGCCTCCTGGCCTTTGGGCGCGATCGCCGCGGCATATTCATAGACGCGCGGCGAATAAAAAGCCTCGCCAACCGACAGCACGAGGACGAAGAGAGCAATCATCACGTAGTACGGATGCACGCCGCCCTTAAGGCCGAGAAACCAGTGGCCGACCACATTCCCCAGCACGCCGTTGGCCAGGGGTTGGAACCATGCCGGCGGCATCGCCATGATGAATATCGACGCGGCCGAAATGATGCAGCCCACAATCACCATCGAGTAAGCGGCGTACTTCTGCGTCAGCGCGCCAATGAACGGCACCAGAACGATGATGAAGAGGCTGTTCATTCCCCACAGGATTCCTATCGGCGCGCCAGGGCCTAATTCGCGAACGCCAAAAATCGGGTACACGTAGTCCATTTGCTTATAAATCAACTTCACGAACGCAATCAAAACCAAAAAGGCCAGGAGCCGGTAAAATCCGGCCTGCCGTAGCAAGGTGGTGAAGAGCCGGATGGTTTCTTGCGCGGCGTCGCGCACTGTCAAACCAATGGATTGGAAAAGGTTCCGGTCCGCATACTTGTGTTTGCGGGGCGAGAGTTTGAGGCCTTCGTCGGTCCCCTCCGCTCCTTCGCGCAACCAATAAATCAGGGGCAGCATCATCACCTCCAGGATCAAACTTGTCAAAAAGATGGTCCGGTACGTCGAGAGATGCAGGCCCGGCAGGTCCCAATGGCCGTGCTCCCCCAGGCCCTGGCGCAGGTGATCGAAGAGCCAGCCCGCGATCAGGAATCCGACGTTCATCATGACGTAAATGATGGAGAAGGAAATCGACCGTTGCCGGGTGTTGGAGTAGTGGCGCACGGCCGCGATCAACACCGGCCCGCCCAACGCTTCTCCGACCGCCAGCGGCATCAAGCCGCCTGCCAGCGCCAGCCAAGGAACAGCGGTCAAGGTCATCACCAGCCGGCCAAAGATGCAGATGCCCGTTCCAAGGAAGAGCGTCCGCCGCATCCCCAGCGCGTCCGTCAACGATCCAACCAACAGCGTGACCACCGTCATCAAGATCGACCATGCGGCAATCAACGGGAGGGCCTGCTCATCATTGTAGCCCAAGTCATATTGAACCCAGAGGACCAGGGTTATGTTGGTGAGTTGGTAGGCCGCGATGCCGACGAATTTGATCGCGAAGACAATCCACAACTCCGGGATCGCGTCCTTGAGGACCGCGAACTTGGCCATGAAACGCTGCAAGGCGGATGCGCCGCGGGCGTCCGCTTTGGCGCCTGGAGCGTTGTCAGTCATTTGCGCGGCAAGATCAAACGACAGTTTCGCGCCGTGGTAAAGGAAAGAAACCGATTGCGGGGCTTGCTCCTAATCTCAATCATTTCCGTAGCCGCCTCCGTAAGGAGGCGGATCCGACTCCTCATCCAAAGAGATTAAGATTAAGATAAAATTAGGAGTAGGAGTAGGAGTAGGAGCGGCCCAAAACCGCTACTTTATTGGCGCCGGAGAAACTCTGGTCACCATTTCAACAGCTTGACTGAGGGAAATGTGGTCCTGATTTACCAAATCCGCAATGGTGGCGGCTGTGCTCGCCGTGGCGGGGGAGGTTCCTTCCACCTCCCAAGTTTGGCCGTTCCACTGCACCAAACTGGTGCCCGGCGCAATGACTTGCGTGCCGGGCGGGTCGTTTGCATAAGAGGCCAGTTGCGTGGCGCTGGCGCCGCCGGCAGTGCTGGTGATCGGACCATTGACGGTTTGCGTGGAAGCGGTCACCGAAATCACTCCCGGATACGAGGCGGGATAAACATCTCCTTCTCCGGGTATGTTGCCCGCGGCGGCGACAAAGACGATCCCCTTCTGAATGCCTTCCTGAATCAAGCTGCCCAACATCGAGCTGTCTCCCGTGCCGCCGAGGCTCAGGCTGATCGGATTGGCCCCGGCGTTGATGGCGGCCAGAACGCCCTCCATGACTTCGTAAGTCGAGGTGCTCTCCCCGCTCCCATAAACATCCACGGGCAAAATCTTGCTGGGATCGTTTGGCATCGCCTCCAACATCGTTTCCAGCATGCTTGTGCCGTGGGTGGGGTCGGCCCCTGGAGTGTCCTCCTCGCCGGTGACGTTGATGGGGGCGAGCATGTAGGGTGTGTATTGCGGCGGGGGATCGACGGAGGTATCGACCAAACCAATGATCGGGCCGCCGGTGACCGGTTGTGGATTCAAGTTGAACAATGGCCCGGCGGGGTTCGCCACCTGCGTCATTTGCGCCGGCGTGGGCCGCTCCACCATGTAGTTGCCGTCCGCCGCCGCCACGGAGGTGTCCGCGGCCAGCGCTTGCAGGCCGGCGGCGGCGCTGGAGGCGTCGTCAAATTGCAGGCGATAGAGGCCGTTGCGGTCGTCACGCCCAATGACTTTGGCGCCCAGCTTTTTGGCCATCTCATCGATGGAATTGGTGGCGCCGCGCTTGAGCTTGACGAGGTCTTCGTTGGCGATGCGGTAATTCTTCTTCTCCGCCGCGACGACTTGCGTCGCCGCCTTGGCCACGGTGCGGAAAATAAAGAGACGGGAGACGCCGTTGGTTTGGTCCTGGGAGTAATTGAGTTTGCCCAGCAACCGGCGCAGGGCTTCGTCCTCGGGCAGATTCTTGAACTTGACCGAGATGGCGGTATCGGCGCCTTTTTCGACATAGACGTTCCAGCCGGTTTGCCGCGCGATTTTTTTCAACAACGTGGTCAAATCCCACGATTGAATATCCGCATCGACTTGATTCTGCTTGGCGCGCCAATCCAGAGAATCGGCGGCGAATGCGGCGGCGGCCGCCAGCATCAGCGCGCATCCAACGCTCACTGCCCAACATTTGGAAAACCTTCTCATGGAACTAAATATAACGCATGAACCAGGCAAATGACAACCGCAAAAGCACGTCGAGCCAAAGCGAGTCATTTTTCTGGCTGGACTTTATGGCTCGCTCCGCCAATGAATGAGCGATGCTGAGCCGTCTTTGCATTCTGTGGCTGGCCGCGGTGATGACGTCCGTGCCATGCGCTTGGGCCGGCGACAGCGGCCTCAATGTCATCGTCGTTGTCAACCAAAACAGCTCCAATTCCCTTCAGCTTGGCAACGATTATTGCGAGCGGCGCGGCGTGCCGCCGCAAAATCTTTTTCGCATGACCGGTTGGACGGGCGGGGACACCAATTGGCAGCAGGCCGATTTTGAAAACGACTTGCTCGATCCGTTGCTGGCCATGATTTCCAGCCGCGGGCTGACCAACCAGGCCGAGATCGTCTTGCTCTCGATGGACATCCCGTACCGGGTGATCAATGGCGACAGCGAGAACGGCACGACTTCCGCGCTCTTCTACGGTTTCAAAACCAACACCGCGCCCCCGCCGGGACTGCCCGACACCTGTTCCCTGCCCGGTGATTCGACCAACAGTTACTCCTATAGCGAATTGCCTTTCGCGCTGGCGGAACCGGAAACGGCCGGCACAAACTCGTTCCTGGCCGTGATGCTGACGGACAACAGCGTGGCCCAGGCGGAATCCACTCTTCAGCGCGGCGCCGCCAGCGACAGCTCCTTCCCGTCGGAGACGGTTTATCTTGAAAAAACCACGGACGCCTCGCGCAACGTGCGGTTCCTTTTGTTTGACAATGCCATTCAGGAGTGCCGCGCGCGCGGCGACAACGACGTGACGCGAACCAACTCCAACTTTACCGGGTTCACCAACGCGCTGGGATTAGACACCGGCCTGACCTTTCTCTCTCTGGCGACCAATGCCTATGTCCCTGGCGCGGTGGCGGACAACCTGACGTCCTTTGGCGGGTACATTTTTGAGTACTCGGGCCAAACGCCGCTGCTGGCTTTCCTGGAGGCGGGCGCCTGTGCCAGTTACGGGACGGTGGTCGAGCCGTGCAATTACGCGTATAAGTTTCCGGACCCGATGGTGTATTTCTACCAGAATCGCGGGTTTTGCCTCGCGGAGGCCTATTACCAAAGTCTGGCCAATCCCTACGAGGGCGTGATGGTTGGCGAACCGTTGTCGGCGCCCTTTGCCCGACCCGGCTCGGCCGCGTGGAATTCCCCGGCCGAGGGCACCGTGCTCAGTGGTTTGGCCACCTTCAATTTCTCCTTCTCCGCCGCCGACACTAACCTTCCGCTGGCGCGGGTGGATTTGTTTGTGGATGGCGGCTTCGTCCAGACCATCACCAACCTGCCGCCCAGCGCCGGGAACGTTCTTTCCGTCACCATCGGCGGCGTCACGGCCGATTACACTATCGCCAATGGCGATTCGCTCGATTCCGCCGCCCTCGGTTTGGCGTCCGCGCTGACGGCCCAGCAGAATGTCACGGGGGTGCAGGCGGAGGCGGTGGGCGACCGCTTGGTGTTGCGGTCACAGATCGTGGCCACGCTGGGCAGCCAGATTTCAGTGCAGGCCGGCGCGGCGGCTGGCTCGGCGCCGGGCCTGACCTCTTTTGCGACAGCGGCGCAACCTACTTTTCTGGATAGCACCGCCTACGGCTATCACGTGGTGGAGGCGGGCAATACTCCTGGCCTGGGCGACTGGCTGCAAATGACGTTCATCGAAACCAACGGTGCGCAAGTGACGGTCGCCGTGACCAATACACAAACCAACGGGTCCATTCTTACGCTTCTCGAGGCCCTGACGAATCAAATCAATGCCAATCCCGCCTTGCAAGCCGCCGATGGCGCCAACGCTTCCGACCTTCTTGACCAAGGCAACGGGTTCTATGTGTTCTTTGTCAACGCGGGGTCTCCGGGCTGGCCGGCGGCTCAAATCCAGACCGTCTTCACCGGCTCAACCAACCTGGAGCCAACGCCCGCCGGCGCCTACGCGCTGGACGACAACGCCCCCGACCTGCAGCCGCGCGCCCACATCTATCTGAGTTCCGGGGCCGCGTCGCTGCCGGTGCAATTTACCATCGATACCACGCGGTTCGCCGACGGCTTCCACAACTTGAGCGCGGTGGCGTACGAGGGCACGAGCGTTCGCACGCAAACCCGCCTGGAGCAAACGGTGCAATTCCGCAACACGACACTCTCCGCCACCTTCGCCGCGCTGGCGGCCGCCACCAACGGAGATCTCCTCTTTGGCATCGCCGCCAATGCCACCAATATCGCGCAAATCGAGTTGTTCAGCACGGGCGGCTCCGTCGCGGTGGCGACCAACCAGGCGGCGGCGGAACTGGCGGCGCCGGCCGCGACTTTGGGCGTGGGCCTGCATCCATTCTATGCCGTCGTGGCGGACGCCAACGGCCATCAGTATCAGACGCCAACGGTCTGGCAACAAATTCCGGCGTTGCAGTTGAGCGTCATCGGGCCGCCGCAGGGGCTGAGTTGGCCGGCGATTGCGGGACGGCAGTACACCGTTTTGGCCGCGACCAACTTGGGCGGCGCGTTACAGGGGGTCGGAACGGTCCTCGCTACCAACACGCAGGCGCAATGGACGATCGCCGCTCCGCCATCGGGCGCGGTCTTTTACCAGGTATCCGTGGCGCCATAGAGCGGTTACGGGGGTTTTTCTGCAAAGAATCGCGCGACAGCAGAAGGCTTGGAGTGATGGATTTGTGTGATTGAAATGGCGCCGCACTCCGGGCATTCTAGCGCCATGAAATGGTTCGTGTTCGTGTTGATCGGTTTGTCGGGCCTGATGGCCGTGGCGGGTTGCGATCAGAATGTGAAGCCTGCGCGGCCAGCGCATCCATTGCCGACTCACGCCCAAGCGAAGCTGGCTACCATTCGCCTCTGGTTGGGCGCCGCTGAGTTGTCGGCGGAAATGGCGTTGACAGACATCCAGCAAGAGACCGGCATGATGTTCCGCACTAACTTGGATGAAAACTCCGGGATGATCTTCCCTTTACCCTACCCCAGACAGGCGTCCTTCTGGATGACCAATTGTCCATTGCCGTTGTCGGCCGCCTATATCGATCCGCAGGGAGAAATTCTGGAGATTCACGAACTGCACGCCAACGATGCAAACCCCGTTGATGCCGGATCCAGAAACGTCCTCTACGTCCTGGAGGCCAGCCAGGGTTGGTTTGACCGTCATCACATCGTGCCGGGCACCGTGGTGCGAACGGAGCGGGGCACCTTGCGGGAAACATTTCGCCGGGCAAACCCGTGAAGATAGCCCTGGCGCAAATCAACACCACGGTGGGGGACCTGGCCGGCAACGAGGCCAAAATTCTTGACAGTGCCGCCCGCGCCCGGTCCGAGGGCGTGGAGCTGGTTCTTTTCCCCGAACTGGCCATCACCGGCTATCCGCCGAGGGATTTGTTGCTTAAAAAAGACTTCATCGCCGGCAATCTGGCTGTGCTCCAACGCCTCGCCGCCGCCAGCGGGCCGACCGCCTTGCTCGTCGGCTACGTCGGCGAAAACAAAAACACCCCGGGCCGCGCCGTCGCCAACGCAGCCGCCTTGCTGCAAAACGGCCAAATCGTGGCCACGCGCACCAAGACCCTTTTGCCGACTTACGATGTGTTTGACGAAGACCGCTATTTCGAGCCGGCGCGGGGCAATTCTCCGGTCTCCATCGCCAACCAAAATTGCGGCGTGACTATCTGCGAGGACATCTGGAACGATGAGGATTTCTGGCCGCACCGGCGCTATCGCGCCAATCCCGTCGGCGATGTGCTGGCGGCCGGCGCACGCCAACTCTTTAACATCTCGGCCTCGCCTTGGAATGTCGGCAAGGAAAAGTTGCGCGCCCAAATGCTGGCCAGCCTGGCGCGCAAGTCCGGCCGCCCCGTGGCCATGTGCAACCTCGTGGGCGGCAATGACGAATTGGTCTTCGACGGCGGCAGTTTGGTTTTCAACGCGGCGGGGGAATTGATCGCCCAAAGCAATGCCTTCGAGGAGGACTTTGTGGTAGTAGATACGGAGAACAGTCCGCCGATTTTCCCGGTGCCGCCGCCGGATGAGGAATACGTCTATCGGGCGCTGGTGCTGGGCTTGCGCGATTATTTCCACAAATGCGGCTTCCACTCCGCGGTGCTGGGATTGAGCGGGGGCATCGATTCGGCGGTGGTGGCGTGTCTGGCCAGGGCCGCCTTGGGGCCGGATCACGTGCAGGGCGTTTCCCTGCCTTCGCAATTTTCCTCCCAAGGCAGCCTGGACGACGCCCGGCTGCTGGCCAAACGATTGGGCCTGCGCTACGACGTGATTCCCATCCAACCCTGCTTTGAAGCAGTCAAAAAACAAGTTCAACCGGTCTTTGGCGGCCGGCCCGAAGACACGACGGAAGAAAACATCCAG
>PLIU01000402.1 GCA_003140095.1 Verrucomicrobiales bacterium
GAAGAATTATGTCTTACGCCCGTGGCCAGCCAGCAAACGCACGGTAGCAACTCTCACGTCGTGACCGTCTCCTTTGCGCGATTACTGGCTTAACCGGTAGAACTGCTGGGGGCCGGAGAGGGGATTGGTCTCGGTGAACTGCCCGTTGGCGACCACTGGCCCCGGAACAACGGCGGTCCAGAGCGCTGGCGACAAAAGGTTCGTGATGGATTGCAAAGCGTATCCGCTGTAATCGAACCCGGCGAAATTGGTCGGCCACTCCAAAACCACATTGCCTCCGGAAGCAAGGATGCTCAGTTGCGGCGGGAACGAAATACTGAACACCGTGCCAGCGTGATCGCCGCCCTCCCCCGTGGTCCCATACAGTGTGTTGCCCGATAAAATCAAGCCGCAAATCGGCTCATCCCCCAAAGAAGTGTTGCGGCCCGCCGGGCTGGCCGAGAAATTATGCAGGTTCGTAAAACCACTGCCATTGGTGTTGATGGCGTAAAGCGTCCCCCGTCCCACAGTGCCGCCGAACTCGGCCGTCCCATAAAAGGTGTCGCCCGACAAGATCAAGTTTTGATGCGGCTCGGCCCCGTCGCTATTAGTAATTAAAGGAGAAGAACCAGAACCTGCGGTGAAACTGTGCAAGGTCGAAAAATCACTGCCATCGGTGTTGATGGCGAACACCGTCCCATTGCCCGACGCGCCTCCATCCGCTCCCGTCCCATACAGCGTGTTCCCAGAAAGAATCAATCCACCGGGAAAAGCTCCATCGCTGTTGCTACCGAAGCCCGAATCGCCCGCGGTGCCGCTGGTGGCCGTGAAACTATGCAGGGTTGTAAAATTACTGCCATCGGTGTTGACGGCGAAGACCGTGCCGTTGCCCGCGGTTCCACCGGCCTCCTGGGCGGTCCCATAGAGCGTGTTGCTCGATAAAACCAATGCGTTATACGGATACCCTCCGTCGCTGTTGGTGCCGTTTCCATTCACGCCCGCGGTGCCGACGGTGGCCGTGAAACTATACAGGGTCGTAAAACTACTGCCATCGGTGTTGACGGCAAACACCGTGCCATCTCCCGAAGCGCCGCCATACGCCGCCGTCCCATACAGCGTATTGCCTGATAAGATCAATGCGTCGGCTGGACTAGCTCCGTCGCTATTGATACCATCATCGTTGGTGGCCGTGAAACTATGTAGGACCGTAAAGCCCGTGCCGTCGGTGTTGACGGCGAACACTGTCCCATTTCCTGAACTGCCGCCCTCCAACGCCGTCCCATAGAGCGTGTTGCCCGATAAAACCAGTCCGGCAAACGGTATAGCGCCGTCGCTGTTGGTACTATTGGTGAGTGCCGTGAAAGGATGCAGGATGGTGTAGGTCTGCGCCGTCAGATGCGGTGCCGTCATTACCATCGCCCAGGCCACGAGGCGGAAAAGTTTTATTTTCATGGAATTCGCCTTTTTAATAGTATTCATATATTCCTTATCTCGAAGGTGCTGCTTTCGTTTTGGAGTTTCGTGAAGGCTTCATCGGCCTTCTAAGTTCATTGTCTGTCATGTTTTGATTCGACGATCGCTTTCTTTTGTTCGTCACCATTGTTCTAAAGAAATGGCGGGAACTTATTACAGATTAAGTAGGAATGAGTTTGCCCTCTATGGCGCGGGTGGTGTTGAGGCGGGCAAAGTTTACGACGCCACAAGCCCGTTTTCGAAGGTTTTTTCTGACGCGAGTTTTGGAAAGTGAACGATGTTGAAAAGATAGTAACACCTCCTGCGCGGCGCTGATCGAATTGGAGCTGTACCAGCTCTCAGGGGTTCATGGCCGGGGTGCGCCGGAACCATTTAGCAAGACCTTGGCTTCCTTATAGGCCAGCCAACAAATCAGCACGTCGTGCGAGACCGCTTTCCCGTCCACGAGCGGTTTACTCTCGTCTCGGGGCAACGGGGGCATTTGTGCCTCGGCCTGGCTGAAGAGCTTCCGGGCCTCCTCGGGTTTGTCCTGCCGGAACAGGCTCATGACACGATAAAAGCGCGCGATTCCTGGAATTTCCTGCCCCTCACCAGCCGTCTGCTCCGCAAGGGTCAGGATTCGTTCGGCGTCTGCGTATTGGCCGGTGCGATACTCAGCCAGGCCGAGTCCCAGTTGATACCACGGCAGATTCGGATCGCTTTTCCCAAGTTCCACCGCTCGCTGTGCCAGCGCGAGGGCATTCGTCAGCACGGCGGCGTCGGTGGAAGGCCGCAGGCTCGCGGCCTTGGCGGCGCGTTCCGCAGTGGAAGCCTCGTCCGTTCCTTCCGCCTGTTGGACCACGCGGTGCCGGGTGGCCTCGTAATCGGCGTCCAGGCCGAGCCAGGCTTGCAACGTGCCCAGATTGAGCGAGGCCAGGGTATCCTTTGGGTCCAGCGCAAAGGCCTTCGCCAGCAGGGCGATTGCCTCCGTGCCGCGGCCGACCGCACAGTAGGAATCTGCCAGGCCTTCCATCGCACTGAGCGTGTCGCGGTGTTCCGGGCCGTTCACTTTGCGGCAGAGGGACAGCACCTCCTCTCGCAACTTCAGCGCCTCCTCCAAGTGGCCGGTCGTGGCGTATAAATTCCCCAGGCTGATCATCACCCTGAGTGTGGAGGGATCTTCCGGGCCCTTCAGCTTGCGGCTGAGCGTCAGCGCCTCCTCCTCCAGCTTGACTGCCTCGTCTTGGCGGCCGGCATTGAAATAGAAAACCGCCAGGTCCTGGATCGCCCTGAGTGTCTCGGGGTTTTCCGGGCCGTTCACCTTGCGCCGGAGTGCCAGCAACTGCTCCTGTAGCTTCACCGCCTCCTCCCGGCGACCGACGGAAAAGTAGGAAAACGACAAGTAGTACATCGCAATGAGCGTGTCGCGGTTTTCCGGGCCAAGCACCTTGCGGCTCAGAGTTAGCAATTGCTCCCGCAACTTGAGCGCATCGTCCTGGCGTCCTGCTTGCTTTTAGTAATCAGCCAGCTTGTCGATCGCAAGGAGTGTTTAGGTTTTTTCCGGGCCGCTGACCTTGCGGCGCAGAGTCAGCGCCTGCTCCTCCAGCGCAAGCGCATCCTGATGGCGGCCGTCCGTGTCGTAGGAAATCGCCAGGTTGTTTATCGCCCCCAGCGTGTCGGGGTGTTCCGGGCCAAGCACCTTTCGGCGGAGCGTCAAGACCTCTTCCCGCAGCTTGAGCGCCTCTTCCTGACGACCCGCATGGTCATAGGAAGTCGCCAGGTAGTGCATCGCGACGAGCGTGTCGGGGTTTTCCTCGCCACTGACCTTGCGGCGGAGCCTCAACACCTCCTCCCGCATCTGGAGCGCCTCTTTCCGACGATCGGCCTCGTCGTAGGAATGCGCCAAATCCTCTATCGCCGAGAGCGTGCCGGGGTTTTCCGGGCTGAAGACTGACAGGTAATAATCGCGAACCTTTTCTTGCAGTGGAATGGCCTCGCGGTAGAGACCCAGCCCAAAGAAGGTCAATCCGAGCGTCGCCTGCAGTTTGGCCTGGGGCGCGGGTTGTTTGGCCAGATCGATCTCCAGCTTCTTCGCCGCCGCGCTGAGTGTTTCAGCGACGGTGATGCTGCGGCCGTCGCGCGCGGGGTCCGGACTCTGGAACACTTCCGCCAGGAATTTCGAGATCGCTTCGGACTCGGCCAGGCGTTGTTTGGCCAGGCTTGCATTGGCTTCGGACTCGGCGAGACGTTGTTTGGCCAAGGCCTCGGCCCGGGTGGCCCGGGTCGCCTGCCAGGCGCTGACGCCCGTGGCGGCCACGAGCACCATGGCCATCAGCGCGGCTGCGGCAAAGGCCGCCTTGTGCCGCCGCGCCATTTTCTGGAACCGATACATATTGCTCGGTGGCCGCGCCAACACCGCCTCGTTGTTGATGTGCCGCAGGAGGTCCAGTGCCAGTCCGTTGGCCGTCTCGTAACGGCGCGTGCGGTCCTTCTCCAGGCACTTCATCACGATCCAGTCCAGATCCCCGCGCACGAGATGGATCAGTCTTGGCGAATCGGTGTGCCGGGCCCGGGCCGCAGTAGTCTGGTCCTCCGCCGCCAGCGTGCTCAACTTCTGGGATGGACGCAGCGGTTCGTCCTCGCGGATGATGCGGCGGATTTCATCAAAACCGGCATCGAACAATTTCTTCGCATCGAATGGTGTTCTGCCGGTGAGTAATTCATAAAGCAGCACTCCCAAACTATAAATATCGCTGCGGGTATCGATGTCCAGCGCGCTCAACTTCGCTTGCTCCGGACTCATATAGGCCGGTGTCCCAATAAATTGTTCCAGCGCCGTGAAGACTGTCTTGTCCGTAAGCGTTTGGCCCGCCGTGGCTTTGGCAATGCCGAAATCAATGATCTTGGGCACTGGCACGCCGTCATAGTCTGCGACCAGAATGTTCGAGGGTTTGATGTCGCGATGAATGATTCCCTTCTGGTGCGCGTGCTGAATCGCCTGGCAGACCTGAATGAAAAGCCCAAGCCGCTGTTGAGTAGGCAACTTGTTTTCATCGCAGTAACGAGTGATGGGAATGCCCCGCACCAGTTCCATGACAAAGAACGGCCTGCCAGTTTCGGTGGCGCCGGCTTCGAGCACCTTGGCGATGTTCGGGTGGTCCATTAACGCCAGCGCCTGCCGCTCCGCTTCGAAGCGTCCCAGAACTTCCTTGGTGTCCATGCCCGGCTTGATGACCTTGAGCGCGACCCGGCGCTTGACCGGTTCCTCCTGGTCCGCCATATAAACCACCCCACAGCCGCCTTCGCCAATTTGTTGCAACAATTTGTAGCGGCCAATCTTGGCGCCCGGCTTCTCCATCAGCGGCACCGAAACCACCATCGTTTTTGTTCTGACAGAGTCAACGGGTTGTTCAGTCGCCTGCAGCAAGGCCTCAACCTGCGCGCGAAGTTCAGCATTCCCAGCGCACGCCGCTTGCAGGTAATCTTCGCGTTGTCCGACCGGTAAATTCAGTGCGGCCTTAAAAACGATCTCTTCGCGCGGTTCATGTTCGGCCAAGCCAAGCAGGCATTTCGGGCAATGGCCGCCCGAGATGCCGGGAGGCAGTTCGGTTCCGCAAACAGAACATCTGGACAATTCAGCCATACTCTATTCTAAAGCAAATGGACGCGAATATTACAGAAACAAGAAATCGCCCCATATAGGTCGTCAATTCGAGAGGGCCGCAAAAAGTTGGCGAATTTCATCATCCACATCCGCCTCGCCGTCTGCCGTTTGAGTGATTTCCTCGCGCACTAATGCACCGAAGCGCCGCCGCATCCGGTGCAAGGCCACCCTGAGGGCATTCGCGCTCATCTTCAACTCCGCGGCGCACCGGGGCAGCCAATCAGCAGCAGGCGCCTCAGTAAGGCCAGGCTCCAGCTTCGTGAAAAGTCCGGCTTTGCCCGCCTCGATGTGCTCCTGCTTCAAACGCTCGAGCGCCTGTTCCAGGACCGCGAAAGCCCAGTGGCGCTCAAACAGCTTCTCCGGCGTCAGGGCGGCCCTCGGTTCTTCCCGGTAGCGGCCTTCAGCAACGTTTTCGTCGAGGGAAATAATTTGTCGCCCTCCCCCGCGCTTTAAGGCGTTTTGCTTGTCCCACTCATTGGCCAAAAAATGGCTCAGGGCGCCCAGGAGAAAAGTGCGAAATTTTCCCTTGTTGCGGTCCGCTTTGCGGATCAATTCCTTTCCGAGCAAATGCGCGAAGAAGGCCTGGGTCAAATCCTCGGCCTGCGGGCGGTTTGACCCGCGCTGCCGGATAAAGGCATAAATGGGATACCAATACTTGCCGCAGAGGGTTTCCAAGGCTGCCCTGGCTTGTTGGGAGTCGCCCGCCGCTTGCGCTACGACACTCCAATGTGTGGCAGTGAATGCCCCCATCCTGGCTCTTGAAAATTCGGTCTCATCATTCTCGTCAGGACGCGGGTCGCAACCATTCAGATCGTTGGATAGATCCGGCAGCACTCCAGGGAGCCTAGTCTAATACTCAGAGACGTCAAATCTGAAACTTAAAAGTGTCGTGGTGCATTCAAAATTG
>PLIU01000108.1 GCA_003140095.1 Verrucomicrobiales bacterium
AGCGGGCCGCTCTTAATTTGTTCTGGCTCTGTCGAACCCTGACCATGGCCGTACCACTCCGGTTGCTCACTCCGCTCAAAGCGCGAGGGCTAGCCTTACCACCAACCATAGTATCCCGGCAAAGTCGCGAGCCAAAAACACTCATCGCGTCATTATGTCACACTTTCCGAATCTGTCCAGTGTCGCCGCGACAATCTATTTTTGTTGCGCCCCGGTGTCGGCGCTGGACCTGAGCCGCTAGGTGCATTTGAATCAGGTTCGTGTGTCCGCTCGGCTAAAGAACGATAGGCTGGATTGCTGTGGTCTCATCGCCATCGCCGCGAAGGTCAGCGGCAAGCGTACTGGGAGGCGGCCATGCTGGACCAAAAGAGCGGCAAGCCACAGCGCAAGAGGCTCATCATCCCCTGACGCGTACGTTGCGGTTTTAGGTTGACCATTCTCTATTCGAGAATAGAGTATATCCATGATAGCGAAGTCCTTAGACATTGTTGTTCTACTGAAGCTCTGGCTGGACAACAAGAAGCGATCTTATTCAGATCTATCTAAAGAACTGCTCATGAGCGCGTCGGCCATTCATGCTGCGGTTCGCCGTGGCATTGAGGCAGGATTGATTGACCCTACCTCGCGGTTGCCGCTCCGAAAACCTCTTGCAGATTACCTCATTCATGGCGTGCGGTATGCATTTCCAGCCCGACCAGGCCCGTTGGCTCGAGGGATTCCTACGGCCCATGCTGCGCCCCCTCTTTCCGAGAAAATTAGCCCTGACGATCTGCCGCCGGTCTGGCCGGACCCGGAGGGCAAGGTAAAAGGTTATGCCATTGAGCCACTTTTCGCCTCGGTCCCGGCCGTAGTGAAAACGGATTCGGGCCTGTATGAGCTGTTGGCTTTGGTTGATGCGTTACGCATTGGCCGCGCGCGGGAACGGAGGCTTGCTGAACAGGAATTGAAACTTCGTTTGAATCATGCCTGATCCATCCGAGGAAATGCGCATAGTCGCAAAGCGATTACAGCCCTTGGATGTGCCATTTGCATTTATCGGGGGAGCAGTCATGTGCCTGCTGGTGGACCACCCTGAGCTGACCGAATTCAGAAGGACCAAGGATGTTGATGTAATCGTGGAAGCGGTAACATACCCCGAATATGCGGCGCTGGAGGAACGTCTGCGGCTGGCAGGTTTAGAGCACGACACCTCTGAAGGCGCCCCGCTGTGTCGTTGGCTGGTTGATGGCTGTCGCGTGGACATCATGCCGAAGGCCCCGGCGAATTTGGGAATGAACACCAAATGGTTTCCGGAAGTCCTTCACCACGCAATGAATACCGACTTGGGGGAAGGATGTTTCGCAATGGTGGTGACCCCTCCTCTCTTTTTGGCTACGAAACTTGAAGCATTTAAGGACCGTGGAAAGGGCGATTTTTACGCGAGTCACGACCTGGAGGACATCATCACACTGGTCGATGGACGCGCCACCATTGTCCAGGAGGTTGCTGCGGCCACTGCTGGGATTCGAAAGTTCGTATCGAGGGAATTTGCCCATATATTGAAGCATCCCGATTTTCGAGAGACTTTGCCAGGCCACATGCCAGCCATGCTCGGAGCCACCCAACGTATTCCCATCTTGGTGCAACGATTTGAAGCCATATCAGCTTTATAGTTCAAAGCGCTTAAACAATAGTTTTGTCCCCTTGGCGGTTGACTGAGAACTCCAAAGCGCGCACGATAACTGTCATGGCAGGGCTGCGCAAAGTTGAGAACCAACAACGTAAAGATGCAGGAATTACTCCGACCATCATGAAAGCAATTAAATTCCTTGCCGCAATTCTTATCTCCTGCGGTCTCCTCGGTTTCTCCAATAAGGCTGATGGTATGACCGGAAAACTTTTGGCCGGGACGGCGAAGGTCAGCATCACGCCTGGCACCGATGAACCTATCCATGATCCGGTGTATGCCCGGAGCTTGGTGTTGGAAATCAACGGCGAACGCCTGGCCTTTGTCGCCGTGGACCTCGCCGTCTTCACCAGCGATAACGTGGAAAAAATCTGCCAGGAGAAATATGGTGTCGCCAAGGTCTTCCTTTGCGCGTCTCATAATCACACGGCGCCATCGAAGCCCGGCCAAGGCCCTGAGTATGGCAACCTCAAAACCTTCTACGAAAAGCAAGTCATTGCAGCGGTAGGAATGGCTGTGACGAATATGTTTCCCGCCAGGATTTCCGCCGGGCGCGGAAGTTTTCCCCAGTTGGGCTTCAAACGCCTGATTATCCGCGAGGACGGCCATGCCCGCGAGTCCTGGATGGGGGATGATCATTATGCCCCGATCAATCCGGAGCGGATTCCTTTTGGGCCGGTGGACCAGGAAGTGGGCGTCATCCGGGTGGACGACACCAATGGCCAAGCCCGTGTTATTATCATGAACTATGCTTGTCATGCGGACGTGGTTTGCCTCAGCTACGCTATTTCAGCCGATTTTCCCGGAGTCGCTTGCCGGAAAGTAGAAGAAGCTTTTGGCCACGGTGTCAATTGTCTTTTCGTCAATGGCGCGGCCGGCAATGTCGCTCCTTTATTCACCGTTCCGCGCAAGACCGGTCCTACCGATCCTTTCATAACCGACTACACGCCGATGGAGCGGATGGGAGAGCTTCTCGCCTATGAAACTGTGAAAGTGGCAAAATCCTTAAGCGGAAAATCAGAGGAAACGACCATCCAGTACCAGGACGCGGCCCTCAAGTTCACCGGACGGTTCAACAAAGAAAAGGATTTCGACGTGCGCATCACGACCATCCTGATCAACGACGATATCGTGATCGCAGCCAATCCCGGCGAACTCTTTGCCGAGCTAGGCCTGGAATGGAAGGCCAAGATGCAGGCGGAAGTGGCCAATCCGTTTTATTTTGGCTACACTTGGAATGCCGGCCAATGGCCCGGCTACGTTCCGAGCATCAAAGGGGCCGCTTTGGGAGGATTCGGCGCCGACCAGGACTCGGCGATGATCGAAGTCGGCGCGGGCGAAGCGATCTTTAACAAGCATCTCGAGAATTATTTCAGGCTCACCGGCTTGATGCGCGATAAACCAGGCCCTTCCGGATTCAAACGGGGACCCAGATGGTATGTTGTCCCGGTGCCTGAGAACATCGAGAAGATGGAAAACAAAGACAACCCGGTGAAATAGGGGCCGGCTGACCATCAACCCTTTGGGCGAAAATTGCTGGATTATGGTGGCGTGCTTCCCGTCCTGAAAGCGAGCCAGAGGGAACCTACGAACGATACAAAGAAACCGAGAGGGCCAAGGACAATTAACGGCTGTGCCCACGTTATTCTCCAGCAAGCGAAATGAACAGTTTTCATTCAGAAGAATTTTCGCCGAGCCTAGCTCATCACATCGGCCAACTCAACCATTTTCTTTGCAGTCGTAAACCGCAACCGCCTTAGTCACCCTCACAGCATTTTGCGCGGTCATTGCCGTCTTTTTACTTTTCATGTTGCGTCATTTCGCTTGTTCCGTGGCCTCAACGCGGTTTTCTCCTTTTGTCGATCTCGGCGAAGAACAATTTTTGAGTTCGGCAACGGAAGCCACACTCCGCCTGATGTTCCGTGATCTTTCATCAGCCAATTTAGGCCGCCAAAACAACATACGCGTCGCTTTCCAGATGCAAGCATGGCGCAAGCTTTCTTGATCCGGCCACTGCGCGTTTCCGGTTGCTTGGCTGAGCTTATCCAGAGAATCCAGTCCCGGCGCGCCATGGGTGTGATATTCGCCCACAAACCCTGCGCCAGCGGGGCGGCGGCTAGGGCTTTGCGTAGTTCCATTGGCACCCTTGTCTCCGGTTCTTCTCCAGCCCGCGTCATCTCCACCGTTACCGTGTCCCCAGCGTCTGCGCCCGCGGCATCCTGCATGGCTTTGTTAACCCTGAGCCAGTGACTTTCTTTGCCGTTTGGTTCGAGAGCGGCTCGAAAAGGGAAGCCATTGATAGTTCCCTCCACCATCGTCATACCTCGTGATGGAAGCTTCGCACTCGCGTTCTTGGGCAGAGTTAGAAGGGTCCATGATCCAATCTTTTCGGTTGCCTTAGGCCGAAACAACTTGGCACTGAAGCGAATCGTTGACTTGGTTTCTTGCAGCTTAGCCAGTTTCATCTGGGATTTCCCATTTCGTTTCTGGCCCACGACCAGCGTGGGTGTTTTTCGCGATTTTCTTGCCTCGCAGCAGATTTGCAAGTCATTTTTCCAGTCCGTTCTCGGTTTTTCTCTCGCAAATTGGCATTAGACACGAATTGGCATTAGGCTTGCATACGGGTGCAGGCCGCATTAGATTCCCTCCATGAGCATTCGGGAATTGGAGTTGGAAGTGACGCGGTTGTCGAAGCCGGACTTGGCTGCTTTTTCCCAATGGTTCGAGAAATACTTTGCGAACTCGTGGGACAAGCAGATCGAAACGGACGTCGCCAATGGCAAGCTCGATCACCTCGCCAGACAGGCCGATGAGCATTTCGAGGCGGGCCGCTGCACCTCCCTTTGAACCACTTTGCCACCCCTGAGGATTGGTTCCATTATCGTCGGCTGACGCCGGAGCTTCGCGAATTGGGCGACGCAAAATTCCAGTTGCTGAAATCAGACCCACGCCATCCATCGCTCCGTCCAAAAAGATTGGCATCTTTTGGTCTGATCGGATTGGATTGCGACATCGCGCGTTAGCCAGAGAACGAAAGGAAGGCTTTGTTTGGTTCTGGATCGGCAAACACGGCGATTACGAACAGATTCTGAATGGATGAATCCCATCGCCGGCTGCCCCAAAATCGGATTGCGCCAGCCAGCAAATCAGCGGGTCGGAACGGGGTCGGTTCCTAACATACATTGTCACATTATCGCCTCAATTTGCCGGTTGCATCGCGGGGGGATTTGCTGTATGTTCCGCTATCATGTTTGAGAAGATCAAAGTCCAGTTGCCAGCCGCCGGGGAAAAAGTCGCCCATCTGCGGAGGTTTCTTTGACTTGCCCGGCG
>PLIU01000175.1 GCA_003140095.1 Verrucomicrobiales bacterium
TGAACCGCTGGTGCCGTTGCGGGTAGTGATTACTTGATTGGGTCTTTCCCCTCAACCACGCTTTGAACTTCTCCGGATTGCAGGCGCGTTTTGAGCTTCTGGCCGAGGCGCGTTTGGCGGGCGGCGCGGATGACCGTGCCGCTGTGGGCGTCCAGCGTGATGGAGTAGCCGCGGGCCAGCACCTGCTCGGGGCCGAGCAAGCGCAGGCGCGTCCCCAGCGCGTCGCATTGCTGGCGCAGGCAGCGCAGCCGGTTCCTGATTCGCTCGCGCAAGCGGTCGCGCTGCCGCGCCAGCTCTTCGCGGCGCAGGGCCAGCAGGCGGCTTGGCCGCAACCGGCCCAGGCGCAGGCCAAGGTGGCGGGCGGCCAGTTGGCGCTGTTGCAACTCGCGCCGGATGGAACGGGTCAACGCGGCTTGCAAGTCGTCCAGACGTTGCAGTTGACGGTTGAGCAGGCGCCGGGGATGCGCGGCCCGCAAGCGTTGCGAAAGTTGCCCCAGATGGCGCTGTTCGGACGCGACGCGACGGCGCACGGCCTCTGCCATTCGCTCCTGGACTTCCGCCATCCATCGGACGGCGGCGAAGGCGCCCTCGGTCAAAATCTCCGCGCCGGCGGTGGGCGTGGCGGCGCGCACGTCAGCGGCAAAGTCGCTGATGGTAAAGTCGATTTCGTGTCCGACGGCGGAAACCACGGGCACGGCGGATTCGACGATGGCGCGGGCGACGGCCTCTTCGTTGAAGGCCCACAAATCCTCCAGGCTCCCCCCACCGCGTGTCAACAGAATGGCGTCCAGCCTCCGGCCGGGCCGTTGCGACCATTGATTAAGCAGGGCCATGGCGGCGGCGATCTCCGCGGCCGCGCCGGGGCCTTGCACGGCGCACGGGACCAGGATGATGATCAGCGCGGGATGGCGCCGTTGCACGGCGTGCAGAACGTCGCGCAACGCGGCGCCGGTGGGAGAAGTGATCAGGCCGATGCGTTGCGGATAACGGGGCAGGGGACGCTTGCGTTCGGGGGCGAAGAGGCCTTCGGCGGCGAGCTTCTGTTTGAGCTTTTCAAAGGCGGCCTGCAGCGCGCCCAGGCCTTGCGGTTCGATGGCCAGGACATGGAGTTGATACTGGCCGCGCGGCTCATAGACGGTAAGTTCGCCCTTGAGGATCACCTTTTGGCCGTCTTGCAAGGCTGTCCGGTTGGCGACGGGATCGCCGCGAAAGAGCACGCAACTGATCTGCGCGGCGGCGTCTTTGAGAGTGAAATAGACATGGCCGGAACCTTGGGCGCGGCAATTGGTAATTTCGCCGGCGACCCACAATTGGCCCAAGCTCCGTTCGAGCAGGCGGCGGATATCGGCGGTCAATTCGCTGACGGAGAAGACGCGGCGCGTGGCCTCCTTGGGGAAGAGTTCGCCGCCGAAATCCCACTGCGATGTGGCTGGCTGCGGCATGAGGGCTGTCAAGTCAACGATTCTGAGATACGCGTAATGGCCAAAGCCCGGCCGGACGAGTCGTCGATACGCACCAGCGCCCCTTGCAGGAGGATGCGGCCGCTGGCGACGCCGAATTTTTGCGGCGTGTTGGTGCAAAATCGCTGGATGATCGGTTCGATTTCGCGGCCTAGCACGCTTTCGTGCGGCCCGGTGAAACCGGCGTCTGTCAAGTAGGCCGTGCCGCCCGGGAAAATTTGCTCGTCGGCCGTCTGCACGTGAGTGTGGGTGCCGACGACGGCGGAGACCTGGCCGTCTAACATGCGGGCCAGGGCGATCTTTTCCGACGTCGCCTCGGCGTGCATGTCCACAAAGATGATGGGAGTCATCTGACGCAGCCGCGCGACCTCGGCGCGGGCGCAGAGGAAGGGGTTTTCCAGCGGAGCCAGGAAGGTGCGGCCCTGGAGATTGAGGACGCCGACCGGAGGCAGGGAATCGGAGCGCCACACGGTGCTGCCCTGGCCGATGGTGCCGGGAGGATAATTGCAGGGACGGAGCAGACGCGGCTCGGTTTGCAGCAACAGGTTGACTTCCTTCTGGTCCCACAGATGGTCGCCGGTTGTGATGATGTGGACGCCAGCGTCGAGGATTTCGCCCGCGGTATTGACGGTGATGCCGGCGCCGCCGGCGGCGTTTTCGCCATTGGCGATGACCATGTCGATTTGATGGGTTTGGCACAAGCCCGGCAGCAGCCGGCGCAACGCGTGCCGGCCCGGTTCGCCAACAATATCGCCGACAAAAAGAAGATTCACGGATTGCAGCTTAACCCGCGGCGCCACTGTGGCAAGCCGGCGTTTCGCGGCGCGGCGCCCGCGGGCGCTTGCCACTCTGGCCGGATCAAGTTTCATTTATTGACACGGCTAACGACGGCCCGGCGACTTTGCCTCGACAAAGGCACGGGGCTTCGGTAAGTACGCCGCGTGAACCACGGTTTTCCCAGCCTTTTGCTGCTGATTCCGGCCTACAACGAGGAGCGCCGGATTGGTCCCGTCTTGCGAAGTTACGCCGAGTACATTCCCAAGCATTATCAGGGGAAGTTCCAATTGCTCGTCTTGCTTAATGGCTGCCGGGACAACACCTTGGGCGTCGTGCAGGCTGTGGCGGCGGAATTTCCCGTCGTCAGTTGGGAAGTGTACGCGGACCCCATTGGCAAAGGCGGGGCGTTAATCGAGGGACTAAGGCTTGCGCCGTTAGCCGACTTGGTCGGATACGTCGATGCCGATGGCGCGACGGAGCCGCCGGCGTTTTTGGAGCTGGTGCGCCGGGTGGGCGAGGCGGATTGCGTGATCGCCTCACGCTGGTTGCCGGGCGCGGTGCTGCACCAAATGCAATCGGGGCAGCGGCGCTTCGCCAGCCGTTTGTTCCACGCCATTGTGCAACTGCTTTTTCACATGAACATCCGTGATACGCAGTGCGGCGCCAAGGTCATGCGCCGCGCGGTGGTGGAAAAGATTCATCCTTCCTTGTGCATTGCCGACATGGCCTTTGACATCAACCTGCTTTACCTGATTACGATCAATGGGTTCACCGTGCTGGAAGTGCCGACGGAATGGACGGACAAATCAGGCTCCAAAGTGACTTTGGGCAGGACTTCCCTGACGATGCTCTTGTCGGTGATCCGGGTGCGGTGGATTTACTCGCCCCTTAGCTGGTTGCGCCCCCTTTTTGCTCCTGTGGAGAGGTGGTTGTATCGGAAACTGCGGGCACCCACTCCGAAATCCGATCCGAAAAAGTGAGCGTCTTGGGACGGAGCGAGAACCACGCGGCCAGCAGGCAAAGCACGGTGCTGGCCACGCCCAAGGTTTGGATGACACGGATAAAGGCGTCAAACTGATTCATGCGTACCAGGCTGGGCGCTTGCAGGCAAAGCGCGGCCGCGTAGGCCGGCGGCACCAGCACCAGCCACAACAACGCTTGGAAGCGCGCCCGCGCTAGGATGTTCTGCACCAGAACATTGGCCACCGTCAACGGCAGCAGCGCCCACGCGAACCAGGGCACCAACGGAGCCGCTCTCCACATGTCCGGATTGCCGAGGTACATCAAACGCAACGGCAGCGCCGGCAGCAGCGTGCAACCGATGCCCGCCAGCGCGCCGAACAGAATCGTCGCCGATAACGTCAGCCCCAGGCTGTTGCCGCGTTCGGACCGCGCCACGTTTTGCGCCACGCGCGCGAACATCACCAACGCTACCGGCGCGATGAATTGGATGATGGCGAAGCCGGTCAGCATCGCTCCGCCGTACAAAGCCGTTTGGCGCGTGTCGGTGAAGAGGCCCTGCACGAACACCATGTCGATGCTGGACATCAGCAGGACCGTTCCCAGACCCATGGTCAGCGGCAGGGCCTCGGCCAGCCATTTTTTCCAATCGAACGTGCTGGCAGGCCGGACACCCCAGATCGAATGCGTCAGCCAGGCGCCGATGGCAATGGTCATCAATTGCCCCACCATCGCCGCGAACATGGCCGCCGCCGCCTTCCCGCCCAAGCACAGGATGACCACCAGCATGACGCCAAAGCGTCCCACCCCGTCGCTGATCTGCAACCAACCCAGGCCGAAAAAGCGATGCTGCCCTTGCAGCAGGCCCTTGGCCAGAGGGATCCACAAACCCGTCAAACCCACAATCAGCGTAAAGTAAAGCGCGACCGGGTTGCTGACTTTGAGCAAATGCGAAAGCGGCCGCATGGCTGCCAGGACCGCGGCCGCGCAAACCACCCACACCAGAAACGTGCCTAGCAAGAGGGCGCGCACGGTGGCGGTCAAGTGGCGCCGCTGGACGTCGTTGGTCACCGCCGCCGCCTGCCGGGCAAAGATGGTTTGCAACGCCGCCGTCGGAATGCCCATGATAATGAGCAACCGCAGCAAGGTGACGAAGGTGGAATACTCCTGCGGCCCCATTTTCCGGGCCACGGTATGCACCATGGCCATGAACATTCCGCCCGCGAAGGTGGCCATGACCATCCAACTGCTCTGCCGCACAAAGCCGGATTCTCGTTTCACGCTCATATCTTCACGGCAGGGCGCTGAAAAACTTGAGCAGGCAGGCGGTGGAGGATTGGAGCGATTTTACAGAAATCCACTCCTCGGCCGTGTGCGCCTGGGCGATGTCGCCCGGGCCGAAGACAATGCTGGGCAGGCCCGCGTGCGCCAGCACCGATGCATCGCAAAAATAATGGGCGCCCACCGGCCCCTTTTGCCGGGCCGCCTCCAGAAACTTCCGCACCAGCGGCAATTCCGCGCCCGTCTCCATGGGATGGCACGCGCAGGCCTTTTCATCGCGGATGGTCGCCCGGAGCTTGTGCCGGCGGAAAAGCCCTTGCAATTCGCCGCGAACGGACGACTCCGTTTCGCCCGGCAACGTCCGCCGGTCCAGGCTGGCTTCGCACAAGGCGGGCACAATGTTCGGTTGGCTGCCGCCCTTGATCGAACCCACGCTGGCGGTGGCGCAACCCAGCAACGGGTGCCGCCGCCGTTGCAATTGCCGCGCGTAATCCGTTTGCAGAAGATCGACAATGCGCGCCATTTCATGCACCGCGTTGCGGCCCAAATGCGGACAAGCCCCGTGCGCCGCCTTCCCGCGCGTTTCCAGGCGAAGCCACAGACTGCCCTTGTGCGCCGTGACCACGCGCAGGCGGGTCGGTTCGCCCACGATCGCCAAATCCGCACTGAACCCGCTGGCGGCCAGCGCCCGCGAGCCGGCCTGCTCGTTCTCCTCATCGATCAATCCCGCGAAGACAATCTCCGTGCTGCCGGGGCGCGCCGGGCTTCGCGCCAGCGCCATCAAGGCGCCCAGCATCGAGGCGATGGAGCCTTTGGTGTCGCAAGCGCCGCGGCCATAAATTCGCCCGTGACGAAGCCGCGGCGCAAATTGCTCCGGCGAGAACGCGGCCACCGTGTCTGTATGCGGAGCCAGAAGAATCCGCCGTTGGATCGTGCCCGCAGGCACAAGCCGCGCCAGAACATTGGACCTGCCTGGCAGGACCTTTTGCACTTCAATATCAAGACCGGCCTTGCCCGCGGTGGCGGCCAGGAAATCGGCCACGCGCGCCTCCCCTGCCTCCGGATGGTTCTGTGGCAGAAAGGCGGGATTGACGCTGGGCAAGGCAATAAGCTCGCACGCGAGTTTTTCAATCTCAGTCACCGGCGCAAGATAAACTCTAAACATGACCGCGCAAGGCAAACAGTACCACTACGCTGCATTAACCGCCGGCTCGTCACTACGAATTAGTTTTTCTTATATTAAAACCTAGGTCAAACCGCTTTGACTGGGTTTGACTGGAATGAGCAGACCATCGACGCCGTCACCGCCGATGTCGTCACCCATCAAGGCTTCGATGCCGCCGCGAAGGAAAAGGCCGCGAACTTGCTGAAATCCTTTCGTGATTACATCGACCAGCACAAAGCCGAAATCACCGCCCTGCAAATTCTCTACAGCCGTCCCTACAGCCAGCGCCTCACCGAGCCGATGCTCAAGGAACTGGAGAAAAAACTCCGCGAAAACCACGCCGCCTGGACGGAAGACCGCCTTTGGGACGCCTTCGCCGTCACCACGCCCGGAAAAGTCAAAGGCCGCTCGCAAGCCGGCAGGTTTGCCGATATCGTCGCCCTTGTCCGCTTCGCTTTGCAACAACAGCCCGTTCTCCAGCCCTTTTCGGACTCCGTCCACGAACGCTTCAACGAATGGCTGATGGACAAAGCCAAGGCTGGAACGAAGTTTACGCCGGGGCAACTAGCCTGGCTCAACCTCATCCGCGACCACATCGCCACCAGCCTGAGCATTGAGCCTGATGATTTTGATTATGCCCCGTTCAGCCAGCGCGGCGGATTGGGCAAAGCTCATCAACTTTTCGGGAATGACTTGAACCTCATTCTGGATGAACTCAATCTGAGGCTTGTCGCATGAGTGAAACACAAAAACACTGCGCCTTTGTAGGCCGCGTGCCCTCACGCGGCGTCCCCGTGCCCCCACGCGGCGTCCCCGTGCCCTCACGCGGCCTCCCCGTGCCCGTACCTGGCGAATCACCACCTCGCCGCCTGCGCCGTCTCCATCGCGTCTGGCCCGACCGCGAAGGCAATATTTCCTATCTACTAACAATATGCGTCGATGGCCGCGCAAATGTCCTCAACAACGAAGCCACCTTTGACCGGCTCATTGCCTTCCTTCTCGACAGCACGAGGCGTTACTGTTGGTTCGGAAGCCGCTTCATCGTTATGCCCGACCATATTCATCTCATTGCGCACATGGGGCACGAGGCCGTGCGCCTTGGCCAATGGATCAAGGCCTTGAAGGCGGTGGTAGGCGGATTGGAAAGCCGCGCTGTAGGCCGCGTGCCCTCACGCGGCGTCCCGGTGCCCTCACGCGGCGCCCCCGAAACCCCGCGCGAATTCACCCGGACCAAACGCGCGTGGCGTTGGCAAGACGGTTTTCACGACCACAAATTTCGCACTTCCGAAAGCGAATCGCGCAAATGGGAATACGTCTGCCTGAACCCGGTTCGAGGCGGTTTGGTCAAACGCCCGGAAGAATGGCCCTTCGGAGGCGAGCTTTTTTACGACGCCGTGGGCGGGCCAAAATTAGTCCGTGGCACCCCGCCATTATTGGAGACGGGAATGTTGCTGGAAGAGGAAACGCCGCGTGAGGGCACGCGGCCTACAATATGAAAGCGCGCTACTCCTTTGTAGGCCGCGTGCCCATACGCGGCGCATCCGTCGCCCCGCCCTCCGCTGTAGGCCGGTTGCCCCCAACCGGCGTTCAGGGCAACACGGAAGACGCCCCTGCAGACGACGCACCCCCTTGCGCCACATCCCCATCAACTGTAGGCCGGTTGCCCCCAACCGGCGTTCCGGCCAACGGGGAAACCGCCCCTGCAGGCGACGCACCCCCTTGCGCCACCTTCCCATCCACTGTAGGCCGGTTGCCCTCAACCGGCATTCAGGGCATTGGGACCATCTCCAAATCAAAAAGTCCAGACGGTGTCTGGACAATTGGCCGCGAATTGAACTCAACGCTCCTCGCCAACGAAAAAATGAAATATCATGGTTTCAAACCTTTCGAATTCGAGAGGTTTAGAAATGAGCCGGGCAACAACCCTGGTTCTAAAGCCGTCGAATTCGACCGAATTAAAGCGCATCAGTTCTTCGGCGAACAACTGCCCATGTTACTCGACGAGTTTAACGAGGTGCTTGAAGCATGAAAGTATTCTACAACAAAGCAAGTAAGCGAGTCACTGTCACTGAGCAAATGCTTCGGGGCTGTTTGGATGAGGCAATCAAGAACTTCAATAAAAACGACGCGGCAAGCCTGTTGCAGCCTAGAAAGGAACAAAACGGGAACTATGTGGGAGAAAAGGACCAGGGTTGGGGCGGTGCGACTGAGCGATCAATTTCCCATAGATTGGCTGTTTGCCATCCGAGTGGCGGTTATATTCACAATCGACGGAGATGAGACCTCCATCTATAAAGAAGCAACGCGTTCCGCCTAGCCTACTCGCTACCGGCGAAAGCGATGTAGGCCCGATGCCCTCATCGGGCGCAAAGGACGCCGCGGGACGCGGCCTACAATCTCCCCATCCAAGTCCGGGACGCGCTGGCCGGCAAGCATGGGGAATATGACCTCGTGATGACCAATCCGCCCTTCGGCAAAAAAAGCAGCGTCACCATCGTCAACGAGGCGGGCGACACGTCCAAAGAATCGCTCATCATCAACCGCGACGATTTTTGGGCCAGCACCAGCAACAAGCAGCTCAACTTTCTTCAGCATGTGTTCACCATTCTCAAGCAGCACGGTCGGGCGGCCGTGGTGGTGCCGGACAACGTGCTCTTTGAAAGCGGCGCGGGCGAAACCGTCCGCCGCGAGTTGCTCAAGCAGGCGGATGTCCACACCTTGCTGCGCCTGCCCACGGGGATTTTTTACGCCCAAGGCGTCAAAGCCAACGTCCTATTCTTTGACCGCAAACCCGCCCAGGAAAAGCCCTGGACGCAAAAACTCTGGATTTACGACCTGCGCACCAACCTGCATTTCACCCTCAAAGAAAGCACCCTCAAGCGCACCGATCTGGACGACTTTGTCGCGTGCTACAATCCCAAGAACCGTCACGAGCGAAAAGAAAGCGAGTTTCAAAGGTTTCGCCTACGACGACCTGGTGAAACGCGACAAAGTGAACCTGGACATTTTCTGGCTGAAAGACGACGCGCTGGAAGAATCCGCCAATTTGGCCGCCCCCGAAATCATCGATGACCTCGAAGCCGCCCTGGAACAATTCGCCTCCATCGCCGAGGACGTGAAAAAATAAGCCACGCTCTTAAAAAATGCCCGCTTTGCGGGCCGCCTCTCCCAACCAGTGAAGGAAAATCAGGCAATCGTAAATTTTAAACTTTAAACTTTTACCAATACGGGTATTTTGCCCGCCATGACATACGATCCATTGCTGACTCTGGAACTGCCCGGCGTCAAAAAGCTCAAAAGCGGCAAAGTCCGCGAAGTCTTCGATCTGGGCCAGCGCCTGTTGTTCGTTGCCACCGACCGCATCTCCGCCTTCGACTGCGTCATGCCCAACGGCATCCCGCGCAAGGGCGAGGTGCTGACCCAAATTTCCTACTTTTGGTTCGACCAGACCAGGCACCTGGCGCCCAACCATCTGGCCGCCAAGGCCGGCGACCCGCTGCCAGCGGAGTTGCAAAAGTTCGCCGCGCTGCTGGCCCACCGCAGCATGGTGGTGCAAAAGGCCCAGCCGCTGGCCATCGAATGCGTCGTGCGCGGCTACCTCTCCGGCTCCGGCTGGAAGGATTATCAGAAGACCGGCTCGGTGTGCGGCCTCACCCTGCCGCCCGGCCTGCGCGAATCCTCCCGTTTGCCCGAACCTCTCTTCACCCCCGCCACCAAAGCCGACATCGGCCACGACGAGAACATTTCCTTCGCCACCGCCTGCGAGATCACCGGCCGCGGCCTCGCCGAGAAGGCGCGCGACCTGAGCTTGAATATCTACACATTCGCCGCCGAATACGCATTGCGCCGCGGGATCATCATCGCGGACACCAAGTTCGAGTTTGGCCTCATCGACGGCAAGTTGGTCTTGATCGACGAGGTGCTCACGCCTGATTCCTCGCGTTTTTGGCCCGCCGACCAATACGAGGCCGGGCGCAGCCAGCCGAGTTTTGACAAACAGTACGTGCGCGATTACCTGGAAGCGCTTTCCTGGAACAAACAACCGCCCGCTCCGGCCCTGCCGGCGGACGTCGTGGCCAGGACCACCGGCAAGTACCTGGACGCCTACGCGCGTTTGACGGGGCGGACGTTATGAGGCCATGCGAAATCTTGTCGATGACTTTCTTGTTTACTTGCGGCATGAACGCGGGCAGTCCGAACAGACGCAGAAAACCTACGCCGCCCTGCTTTTGAATTTTGTCGCGTGGGCGGAAGGGAGCGGCCTCAACGATTGGGCGCGGGTCAAGCTCGCCGATTTGATGGCCTTTCTGGAATTTGAACGGACCAGGGCCTTGAAGAACCAGGCCGAAGGCCCTGTCCGCAAACTCAGTTCCGAGAGCCTTTACCTGCAAATCGCCGCCTTGCGCGCCTTATACAATTTTGCCGAAACGGAAAAGTTCCTGCCGCAAAATATCGCCGAGAATCTCTCGCTGCCGCGTCGGTGGAAGCGTCTGCCCAAGTCTCTTTCCAATTCGGAAATCGAACACTTGCTCCAACCGGAGAAGCCGGAAACGCCGGCCGGGTTATGCGACCAAGCCGTGTTGGAACTGGCTTACGCCTCGGGCCTGCGTCTGGCCGAACTGCGCGGGGCGCGCCTGGAGCATTTGCATTTGGAGGCCGGCTTTCTCACCGTCATTGGCAAAGGCAACAAAGAGCGGGTTGTGCCCGTCGGCCGCAAGGCCATTGCGGCCATCAACCGTTACCTGGAAGCTGGCCGGCCGAAGTTGCTGACCTCGAAATCCCCCGCCAATCTGTTCCTCAACCGCCGCGGCCTGCCCTTCGCCGCCTCGACGATGTGGACCCGCATCAAGCGCCGCGTGCGCCGGGCCGAGATTGGCCGCAACGTCACGCCGCACGCGTTGCGCCACAGTTTTGCCACGCATTTGCTGGAGAACGGCGCCGATCTGCGCGTGATCCAGGAATTGCTGGGCCATGCCAGTATCAGCACGACCGAAGTCTATACCCACGTCACCTCTTCGCGCCTGAGGGACATACACCGCCAATTTCACCCGCGCTCGCGCGGACAGGATGAAGGTTGAAGAATGCAGCGCTATCATTTCACGCCTTTTCCTTTCCACTTGCCGCCTCCCGCGAGTTGGGTCATCGTCTTGCAGAATCATGCCGCGTCGCGAGTTAAAATATCCGCATCAGGTTGAAGATTGGCTTGTGGAAATGGGCCGACTGGTCACACAGCCAGGGCAAATGATTCTTATAGGTTCCGGCGGCTTGCTGTGGCACGCGGCGCGACGCGGCATCCAGGAGCCACTCCCCGAAAACAGCATGGATGTGGATCCGATAACGGACTCGGATGAAATCGCTGGCCTCTGCTATCAAGCGATTATTGGGAGTGACTTCGAGCAAACTCATGGATGGCATGTTAATTTGATGCCGGAGTCGGTGCTGCGCGAGTTTCCGTCGGACTGGAATGACCGCGCGACCGCAGGCGTTTATGGCCCACTGCGCGTCCTGGTGCCGGCTCCCGCAGATTTGCTCGTGCCGAAAATCAAGCGGGGCGAGCCGAGAGATCACGCACATGCGGCTTGGGCCAAGCGCGTCGGTCTGCTATGGTAATACACCGTGAACGATCAGGTTGAACAGAGCGATGAGACTATGGTTTGGGGTCCTTACCCAAACTATGACGATATTGCCCGATTCCAATACGGGCGGCGCTTGTGGAAGCACCCGAATTTCCGCGCCCGTTTCCTGAAGCATTGGCTGGATGAACGGCATCCTTACCGCGAACGATTTATGGAACAGCGCGCGCTGATTGAAGAAGTCCTTGATTCCACGGAACCGCCGGCCGTGTTGGACGCGCGCCTGCGCCTGCGCGGCGCCAGCTTGCGCTGTGTCGCTCGCGAAATTCCGCCGGTATTCGGATCTTTTTTCTAACGTGACTCAAAATCATAGACCACCACCTTTTGGCATGTCTTCTTGAAAACGTTGTTGACGAATTCGATGTGCATCGGGTGCGCCTGGTAATCGTCCTGCGTTCGCTTGTCAGGAAAGACGAGATTGAGCGCGACTTGATACGTTTGATCCACCACCGGCCGATGGCTGGAGGCCATCTTTCCCGCGTGAAAATGCAAAACGCCGGGAATCGGCCGCAAGTATTTTTCCATGCCGGCCAAAAGCTCGTCGGCGGCGTTCGGGTTGGCGGGGTCGGTCCAGAATATGACAACGTGTGAGAACATAATTTATTTTTGCGCATCCCAATGGCCGAATGGATCCGGCGGTGTTTTGGCGGTTTCGGGATAAACCAGATAAACCGTGTTCCGGGATTCGTGCCAGGCCTTGATTACGTTTTCGCGCTGGTAGATGCGGCGCACGGGCTGGCCCAGGAGCAAATTGGTGGCCGGATCATTGATCACCACCTCCCCGGTTTCTGTGAAGCCGATGCAGACGGTCAAATGCCCGTTGCCGGTGTCCGCACGACCGGGACTGAGCAAATGCCACGGGGCGGAAAGGATCACCGGAATGCCAGCCGCGATCCAGTCCTCCAACTCGGAGATGTCGCTCAACCGCGTTACATAAGCGCGCATGCCTTCGAAGCTGCCGGCGAAGGCGGTGTTGAACGGCCAGTTGCCGGTGCCATGAAAGCCGTTGTCATAGATCCCGTCCACCACGGCGGGCACGTCGATTTTCAATTCCGGGCGTCGTAAAACGTCGCTCCAACGCGCCAGGACCATCGAAAGCGACGTTGGACTGCACCAGCCTTCCTCCTGCGCATACGCATGCTGCGATCGCTCCGGCGTGGTGATGATTTGACCCCAAGCGGCGCGGTTGGGCGGCAGAGTCTCGGCGGGCGCGCGGTCGTCCAGGAAACTGAGGCCGAGAAATTTTATTGGCGGAAAAGTTCCGGCCCCGCTCCAGGTCAGCCGCAACTGCACGTCCGCCCCGGCGCGGTAGGCCATCCAGGTGTCAACTTTGACGTCGCCGTCCTCGTCCCGCTGGCCGCGCACGCTGTGCCGCTCCTGGCGGTCGGAGGACCATACGCTCAACGTGTAAAACTTGGTTTGATGGTCTGGAAAAATCCCGCGGGCCTCGACCTGCAACATGGCGTTGGCGGCCGGGGCGACATTCCAGGATGCCACCAATTCGTTCCAAGCGATGGGCGCCTTGATGATGGGCGAGAGCATGACGACGCCGTTGCTGGAAGGAGTTTGCGCAAACGGGCCAAGATCGTGGAAACCGATGAATCGGCATTGCTCCGCAGGCGACGCGTCGGCGGAGCCAAGCAGCGCGCCAGCGATGAGCACGGAAATAAAGATGCGTCTAAGAAACCTCATTGCGGGTGCGCAAAAAAGGAGCCAGGCCTTCGACGAGGCCGTCGGGCAGGCGTTTGGGTTTTTCGTTCAGGCCGGCGCAAATGTGCCGTGTTTGGCCGTCGGCCAGCGAGGGGCCGGCGGCGCGCAGAATGCGAAAACCGAAATTCAAGCGAATGCCACGCATCTCGGCCAGCCACAATTGGATAGTCAGCAGATCGTCATAGCGCGCCGGTCCTGTGTAGGCGATTTCCACGCCGATGACCGGGAAAGCCGTGCCGCCTTCCTGCAAGGCCAGGAGGGGCCAGCCGGCCTGGCGAAAGAATTCGCCGCGCGCTTCTTCCAGCATATCCAGGTAGCGCGCGTAATAAACGTGGTTGCCCAGCGTGCATTCCGCATAGACCACCCGGTGCTGGTGTTGGAAGACCGAGTCCGACATGCTGCTCCATTCTCAATGGCCGCGCGTGAATGGCAAGCTGTTTCACGCGTGGGCCAAGACCGCCCGATCAATTGTCGGTCTTCGCGACCGGCAACTCGAGGGTGAAAGTGGCGCCTTGGCCGGAGCCTGAGCTGGAGACGTACAAGAGGCCGCCCATTTCCTTGGCGGCGAGCGCGGCGTTGTGCAAGCCAAAGCCATGCCCGTTTTTACGGGTCGTGAAACCGTGGTTGAAAATGCGGTTCAGGTTTTCAGGCGGGATGCCAATGCCGTTGTCGGTGGTGGATATTTTGACGGAATCGTCGCCATTGAAGACGCGAATGACCAAGTGTTTGTCGGCGCGGCCGGATTCGTCGCAGGCTTGCTTGGCGTTGCGTATGAGGTTGACCAGAATCTGGAGGATCTTGTGCTTATCGGCGTTGACGACCGGCGGGTGCGGATCGTAGTCGCGTGTTGTTTGGATTTCGTGCCGCTCCAGCCCGGTGGCGTTCATGCGCAGGGCGTCTTCGACCAGGTCGATCACCTGCAACGGTTCGATCATGCCAACGTGCGTGGCATAACTCTGTTGCACGGCCACGATGTCCTTGATGTGTTCGATGTTCCTGGAAAGGTTTTCCAATTCATCCAGAGCGCCCGCTTGTTCGGAGGCCACGTGTCCCGCCAACATCTCCAGGTACGGCATCATTTGTTTGCCTTTTGCGTCGCTGGATAGATACGCGGCCAAATCGTTCTCATTCTGGCGCAAAAGAGCGATGGCTTTGCTCAAACGGTCGGACTTGAGTTGCCGCAATCGGTCCGCCAGCACGGCGCTGGAAATGTTGACGCTGTTGAGGACATTGCCGACGTTATGCAAGACGCCGATGGCGACTTCAGCCATACCCGCCTTGCGCGCGACGAGAAGCAATTCGCCGTGCGCTTTGTCGGCTTCCGCTTGCAAACGCTTGCGCTCGACGACTTCTTCCCCGAGCATCATTTCCGAGCGTTGATGTTGGATCATCTTCAATCTCAAATCGTGTGTGCGCTGGAGGACTTGGTTGCGCAAAAGCCCAGCCCAGCCGAGCACGAGAGCGAGGACACCGGCCAAGGCGGCGGTTAACCACAAGACGTGCCCGCTGGTCCACCAGTTCGGGCGCGCGGTCACAACGATGTCCGCCGGGGAGTTGAGATACATCTCGAACGAGGTCACAGCTTGGCCGACATCCGGCGCCCGATCGCGGATGGTTTTGAAAACGCCCTGGAGCCGGAGGCGGCTGCCCACGGCAATGGGCAACCACTGCTGGCCATTGGTGAGCGGAAGATAAGCGTGAAAGACCTGTTGCGCGCGCTTCTCCTGGAGATCGAGCGCGCAGACTGATTGGTCAACACTTTCGCCCAGGAGGACCGCTTCGATTTCAACGCGCGTGGCGTCGATATGCTGCTCCACGTCGCTGGCGTTATTCGTCAACAAATCAATGGACTGCGGCTTTGGCAGAACGCCCCGGCCCACACGGCGAATGACGGCTTGACTAAGCTTGGGACTGAAACCGTCTGGTTGCGGCCATCCGACAGCTTCGACCTGATCACCCGGTTCCACGGCGGAGTCTTCGCCAAGGGAGACGCGAAGGCCGTCCGCCCCGTCCTGGATGAAGAGCAGCCGCGCTTGACGGCAGGTGACCACGCCCGCCGTCTTGACGAATTGGCCGGGCAAAGCGCCGGCCTGGTAATCCTTGCCCATGACGGCGGCAATGGGAACGGACGGTGCGTTGAACGGGTTTTCGCGCGCTGGGTTGAGAATCTCCACAAAGTCGCTGGAAGGCAGAAGAAGTCGCACGCCCAGCCGTTGATTGCGCGCATTGACCACCGGCGAGCACACACCCTGAACGCGGACCAAGCTGCCAGAAAGGGAACGGAGGGCCTGCTGATCCAATTCATTGACCCAGACGATAAGCTGGCCGCCGCTGCTGCTCAAGGTCAAGCGTTGTTTCTCAGCGGCAGTGATGACGCCTTCGATTTCGACCCAGCGGGAATCATCCTCGCCCGTCATCAAATGATCCCAAGATGGGCGGGCCGGCTGCGGGAAGCGCCCTTTTCCCAGGACACGGGCGAAGGAAGTGGCAAAGAGCGTGCCTTCATGCGCTGTCGCGTCCAATTCCACGTAATTGCCCTCTTGCGACAGAGAGGAACTCAGTCCGGCGTTCAATTGGCCGGAGATCAGAATGCCGTCCTCACCATTCTGCAAATAGAAATCTCCCAAGTTCAGGTCAATATACGTTATGACTCCCTGAATTCTGGCCCGCGCGTCCTTGTTGGAACGGGTGGCGATAAATTCCAGGACATCTGAAATTCGAGTCAACAGTGGCGGCGCATTCGTCGCTCCGGATGAAGGGATGGCGCGGGTCAGGGCCTCTGGCGCAAAAAATATCGCTTGCGGCGTTGCGACCCAAAGGACGGCAGGCTCCCGTTCGCCATTGCCGTTCAAGAGCCGCTCAACCACCCCGTGAATGATGACCGGACAATCCAAAGACGGAAGGCGCGGAAATGCCGGACTCATTACGCGCACCGAGATGGGCGGCCCATGGCTGGTCGTTACCGTGGCCCCGGAATACTGGAATCCGGAGAAGACTCCCTCGACCCTGCCGCTGATGGTCGCGGTCGCAAAAGCTTCAGAATCGGCGTTGGTCAAATCAGCCGGGGAGCTGTCCATCGACGGCAACGGTTGGATAAAATCAAGCTGCGCATGGGAGACGTGCAGCGTGCCGCCTTTGGATTGCAGCTCGCCGGTTAAGTCAACGCGCAGCCCCGCCGCCAAATGTTTGGGCCAGGGCGAGAGCAGGAAGCGCTGGAAGCCGGTTTGATCGACCAGGCCCACCGCGCCGGCATTTGTGTCAACAAAAACGGCCACGGCGTTCAGGCGCAAAGCGGACTCTTTTCGCGCGAGCGATGGGGCCGTCTGCTCACGGTCCAGATCGATGGCTGCGCCGTCACCGATAGCATAACGCCATTCGATCCAACTGGACCGAGTGTTGGTCGGGCCGGAAAAATCCAGCCATTTGCTTTCGGGATCGTGGCCGAACAGGTTTTCCACGATCTCGCCCGGAGCGTTCTCGCCCTGGGTTCGGACGAGCGCGGTCAAATGCGCCGCGACCGCCGGATCGGCCCAACGCAGCTCCAGTTTGGCCAACTGCACGGAATTGGCGTTCGTCGGGTCGAAGACCGATTGAATTTGCAGCCGAAACCATTGGCAGGAAGCCCAGTTTGTTAACTTGAATTCACGGCGTTGGCGGCGCTGGTTGAATTGCTCATGGCGCCTCACGTCGAGGATTCGCCATGTTTGGCCGCCATCGCTGGATCCCTCCAATGTCCAATCCCGCGGGTCGCGCTCGCGGAAATCCCTCGCGGCGGTGAGAGCATAGCCTGTCACCCGGACCAATGGAATGGCCGTCTGATCGGTCGGGTTGTTGGTCGGATGCAGCAGTTTGGCCAGCTTAAGGCTGCGGGCCAATCGGTCCAGTTGGGCCTGGCTGATGACGGACATGGTTTCTTCTCGCGGAACGCACTGCCACTGAATCCAGGCCGGACTACTCACATCCACGGGCGCCGAGAGCCATTTGGTCCTGGAATCGCCGTCGAAGGCCCTCTCGGCGGTTTCCAGGGGCGGATTGTCGCCATTGGACCCGACCACGACCGAATACTTGCCGTCTTTCTCCGCGTCGGCATCGTCACGAATTATACCTTGGTTTCCAGCCTCGGTTCTCCGGATCACGATCCAAACGCCTGCGCCGGCGCGGGCGTGGCCGGCGGAATTTCGGAGTGCGCAAAAGACATCAGGCGCCAGAGTATCAAGACACTGGCCAGCCAACATTTGGGCGTTGCCGGATTGAGTTTCACAACGCCGGCGATTCAACGAAACGGCGCCGCGAGCGTTGACAGTAATGCACTCCTTTACATCGGAGTTTTTGGCCGTTGACTTGATTGCCTTTTGACCCGCGCTTTTGGTTTGGAGGCCCCACGGCTGCTGTGTCTTTTTTGCCCCCATCTTGCTGTCGGCGGGAAGAGGGTGCAAAGGGCCGTTGACAGAAATGCGGGAGGGACGTATATTAAACATTAGTAACATAAGCGACTCAGTTATGATTAGCGCGGCAACTCCGAAACTGACACGGAACGAGGCCCTCAAGGCCGGCGATCCGCTGCTGGCGGGAACTATCGCCCAAACATTGGCCGAGCCTGCCAGCGACCGTTTCTCGGAGGATGATAACGAGTTTCTCAAGTTTCACGGCGTCTATCAGCAGGATGACCGCGATAAGCGCAAGACCGGCAAGCAATTCATCTTCATGGTTCGGGGCCGGCTGCCGGGCGGCGCGGTGTCGCCTTCGGTTTATCTGGGGTTCGATCAATTGTGCGAGTGCTATGGGAATAATACTTTGCGCATCACAACGCGGCAGGGTTTCCAGTTTCATGGCGTGACCAAGGGCAACCTGGGCAAATTCATGAAGGGGCTTAACGAGGCCACAGCCACGACCCTGGCGGCTTGCGGCGATGTGAATCGAAATGTCATGGCGGCGCCCACGCCCGCGACCAGCCCGCTGGTGGATGAGATTCAGCGCCAGGCCAGGAAGGTGTCCGACGCGCTCCTGCCCAAGACGCGCGCTTATCACCAGATTTGGGTGGAAGGGACAGAATTGAAGTTGACAGACGAGGATGCGAATTTTGTTGATCCGCTTTACGGCAAAACCTATCTGCCGCGCAAATTCAAGGTGGCCTTCGCCATCCCGCCGCTTAATGATATCGATGTCTTTACCAACGACTGCGGGTTTATCGCCATCATCGAGGACGGGCAGTTGGCGGGTTACAACCTGCTCGCCGGCGGCGGCATGGGGATGAGCCACGGCAACGCCCAGACTTATCCGCGCCTGGCCGATGTCGTCGGTTTCATCCGGCCGGACCGCGTCATCGAGACGGCCAAGGGTGTGGTGACGATTCATCGCGATTTTGGCGATCGCACCAATCGGAAGCACGCCCGGCTCAAGTACGTTATCGCCGAGCGCGGCGTGCCTTGGTTCCGCGAGGAATTAGAGCGGCGGTTGGGCTTCAAGTTCGAAGAGCCGCAGCCTTATGCCTTCACCCAACAGGGCGATCTTTACGGCTGGCACCGGCAATTCGATGGCCATTTCTTTCTCGGTCTCTTTGTGGAGAATGGCCGGATCAAGGACGCCGGGCCGCGCCGCCTCAAGACCGCGTTGCGCAGGGTGGTCGAGCAATTCAAACCGGACCTGCGCCTGACGCCGTCGCAAAACATCTTGCTGGTCAACGTGCCACCCGCCGTGCGCGACGACATCACACGCGTGCTGGCCGAGCACGGCGTGCCGGTGGAAAATCAGGCCAGCGTCATTCGGCGCGCCTCCATCGCCTGTCCCGCGCTGCCGACGTGCGGGCTGGCCCTGGCGGAATCGGAACGGATCATGCCCGAGGTGTTGGACCGCATCGAGGACGTGCTGGCCGAGCTGGAATTGAAGGAGGAGGAAATCATCATCCGCATGACTGGTTGCCCCAATGGTTGCGCCCGCCCTTTCACGGCGGAACTGGGTTTGGTGGGCCGCGCGCCGGGCAAATACCAACTTTACGTCGGCGGCAATCAATCCGGCACCCGCTTGGGCGAATTGCTCCGCCAAAGCGTCAAGGCGGACGACATCGCCAACGAACTTCGCCCGTGGTTCAGCCGTTTCGCCTGCGAACGGCTCGGCGCGGAACGATTCGGGGATTTTTGCCAGCGGGTCTTGCTGCGGGAAGCGCCCTCGGCTGTTCCAATGAGCGAAGCGATGGTCGCGCACTCCTGAAGGGAAGATGTGACCACCAGCGACCCCAGTTCAAGCCCCGCGCCCGCGTGCGAACTCGCGCCCTTGACGGCCCGCGAAGTCGCGGCTCTGAACGGGCAGTTCGAGCAGCGGTCGCCGGGGGACATCCTGGCCTGGGCGTGGGAGCGATTTGGCCGGCGGGCGGCCATCGGCACCAGCTTTCAAGGTTCGGGGCTGGTGATGATGCACCTGGCCAAAATGGCGGGGTTGAACTTTCCGGTCTTCACGCTGGACACCGGCCTGCTTTTTCCGGAAACACTGGATTTGCACAAACGCCTGGAGGATTTCTTTGGCTGGAAAATTGAATCCATCGTGCCTGATTTGACCGTGGAACAACAGGCCGAGGTGATCGGGCCGGATTTGTGGACGCGCGATCCCGACCTCTGCTGCACTACGCGCAAAGTGCTGCCCCTGCAATCCAAGCTGCGCGAGTTGGACTGCTGGATCACCGGCCTTCGACGCCATCAAACGCGCACCCGCGTCGACATCGGGCTGATCGAATTGTACACGCTGGACGCTCAGGGCGGCTCGGACATCGTGAAGCTGAACCCGATGGCCAATTGGCCGCGCGAGGCGATCTGGAACCACATTCGTGAGCACAAAATTCCTTACAATCCGTTGCACGACCTCGGCTACAAGTCCATCGGCTGTTTGACTTGCACCCGCAAGACAGCCCGGGGCGAAGACGAACGGGCGGGACGCTGGATTGGCTTCAAAAAAGTCGAGTGCGGCATCCACACCTTCATGCCGCGCAAGATTGATTTCCAGATTTGAGGGGATCTTCTGTCATGCCATCCATCCTGCCACCGGGTTACTCGCATGGCGCCAAGCGAAGGCGCCTGGAAAACGAATTGCGCCAAGCCAGGGCAGGCGATTTGGCCGGGGCGGACAAAAGGCAAATCGCCCGCATCGAAAAGGAGATTCGCGCCGAAGTGAATCGGCAGTTGGGCAAAGACCACTGGGGCAGCTTGTCTCACGGGCAACACGTGTTGTGGTAGGATAGGGTTCAAGGGCATCTCCTCCCGTGACAAGAAGAATCGCCGGCGGCTAGACGCCACCGGCGATTTGAAAGCTGAAAAGCCAGGCTCCCAGTCTTATGCTTGACGGTTAATCCGGCTTCTTACCCGATTCCGAGGAAGGTTTGCCAGAGCCGCCGTTAGCCGTCTTGCCGAGGCCGGTGGTGGGCGTCTTGCCGTAGCCCGTGGTGGGCGTCCTGCCTGGGCCTGCGGCGGGCGTTCTGCCGGGGCCGGTGGTGGGCGACCTGCTGGCGCCGCCGGGCGTCCTTTCGGCGCCGGCGGCAGACCTGCCGCCAGCGGCAGGACGGGCATTGGCCACTTCACGGTGCTCTGCTGTTCGTTTGGCGAAATCGTGATGCTCTTCCTCTTTGCGCATTTCAGCCGCTTTGTGCTCCACAATTTGATGGTGCGTAATCTGACTCATGTGTTCGCGGCCCAAACCTTCGGCCCGCAAATGGCCGCCCTCCATCTTGTAGCCCGCGTGAAACTGGCTATGCGCGAAAAATTCGCGCGAACGGGCACGGTCAAACGCATACCTGTGGTAGTCACCGCCCCAGAAATGGTCGGGTCCCACAAAGACAAACGCATCGAAACCCAAACCGAAACCAACGCCATCCACGACGAGCGCGCCTTGCCAGAAAAGGCCCACGCCCACCCGGAACTCCACTCCCCACGGCAGCGGCGCCCAGCCCAAGCCAGCTTCACCTTCGCGCCACGACACCCACGACGGCGCCCAATCATAAGCCGGCGCCCAAGCCCAGCGGCCGCCGGTAAAACCGTTGTTGATCCAGCGCCC
>PLIU01000078.1 GCA_003140095.1 Verrucomicrobiales bacterium
CAACCGGCGGCGGCAACGTCGCGCCAGGTGCCAATTCCAGCCCGATGGCGCGCAAGCCGTTTCTTGCCGTCCGGCGGGCAAAAATGAGAAGAGCATGTCTTCGGTTGATTCCTCTTCTCCTGATGGGTGGGGTGTTGGTTGCCCCTGTCGAGTGAACGATTATGGAAAAACATGCCGGCTTCATGAAGGCGCTCAAATGCCGCGAATGCGGGCGCGAATACCCGTTGATCGCCAATCATGTGTGTGATTTTGACTTCGGCCCTCTGGAGGTCGTCTATGATTACGAGCGCATCAAGCACACCCTGACCCGCGCCGCCATCCAGACGCGGCCCAAAAGCATGTGGCGGTTCCGCGAATTGCTCCCGGTGGCGGGCGATCCGACCGTCGGCTTGGAGGTCGGCTGCACCCCGTTGATTAAGGCGGACAGGCTGGCTCGGCGCTTGGGCATTCGGGAACTCTGGGTCAAGAATGACACGGTCAATTACCCCACTCTTTCCTTCAAGGATCGCGTGGTCAGCGTGGCCTTGAGCCGGGCCCGGGAGCTGGGTTTTACGATTGTGGCCTGCGCCTCCACCGGCAATCTGGCCAATTCCGTCGCCGCCAACGCCGCCGCCGCCAGCCTCAAAGCCTACGTCTTCATCCCGGCGGACTTGGAGCAAAGCAAAGTCCTCAATTCGCTTATTTATGGCGCCACGGTGGTCGGCATCAAGGGCCATTACGACGAAGTCAACCGGCTCTGCGCGGAAATCGCGGGCAAGTACCCGTGGGCGTTTGTCAACGTGAATATGCGCCCCTACTACGCTGAGGGTTCCAAAAGCATGGGCTTTGAAATTGTCGAACAACTGGGCTGGCGCATCCCGCCCCACACCGTCGTCTGCATGGCATCCGGCTCGCTGCTGACCAAGATTCACAAGAGTTACCAAGAAGCCATCAAGATGGAACTGGCGCCCGAAGTCCACTACCGGGTTCACGGCGCGCAAGCCACCGGTTGCTCGCCCATTTCCACCGCACAAAAGGCGGGCCTGGATTTCTTCAAGCCGGTCAAGCCCAACACGATTGCCAAGTCGCTGGCTATCGGCACGCCCGCCGACGGTTTCTACGCACTCAAAGTGATGAAGGAAACCAACGGCTGCGCCGACGATGTGACGGACGATGAGATTCGAGAGGGCATCAAGCTGCTGGCCGAATGCGAAGGCATCTTCGCCGAGACGGCCGGCGGCGTCACCGTGGGCGTGGCCAAGAAATTGATTGCCTCCGGCTCCATTCCGGCCGATGATGCCGCCGTGCTATGCATCACGGGCAACGGGTTGAAGACGCTCGATGCGGTGGCCGGTCATGCCGGCTACACGCGCGAGATCAAGCCCAGCCTGAGAGAATTTGAGAACCTGCTGGAGGCGGAAACACGCTCACCGTCCCGCGCCTGAGAGCACAACTAATAAGCTTTATGCCAGTCAAAGTTCGCATCCCCACGCCCTTGCGCAAGCTCACCGACAACGAGGAAATAGTCCACGTCGCCGCCACCACCGTCGGCGGCGCCATCGCCGAGTTGCAAAGCCGTTACCCGGGCATCAAAGAACGGCTGACCGACGAAGCCGGAGGCGTGCGGCGGTTCGTCAACGTCTATGTCAACGAGGAGGACATTCGCTTTCTGCAAAACCAGGAAACGGCTTTGCGCGACGGCGACGAAATCAGCATCATTCCCGCCATCGCGGGCGGATAAGAAGGAATTTCCATGCCGTCCAGCAAATCCAAAACCGCCGCCCAGCCCGTGCAAAAGCGGCTTTGGTTAATGTATCCGGCTAAGCTCATCACCGATCCCGTGGTGTGGGAGCTGGGCCACAAATTCCCAGTGGTCACCAATGTCCGCCAAGCCAGCGTGACCGATGAGATCGGCATCGTCTGCCTGGAAATCAGCGGTCCCCCAAACGGCGTCAAAGCCGCCATTCAATGGTTGGAAAAAATCGGCATCAAAGTCGAACCGGTAGAAATTGGCGTGATCGAAAGCTAAGGTTTTCCACTACAAATATTTACGCTTTTTTTTTGGACTCGCCACTTGACTCACCTCTTGGCTTGCAGTAAAGCTTAAGTATTACTGTCCAGTCGCATTTGTTGGGCAGGATGCAGATACAACGGTATGACAAAACGCGATCTTGTAGTTCTTATCAGCGAGGAAACCGGGATGGTTCAGCAGCAGGTGCTCGATGTAGTGCAGAAAACCCTCGATCACGTCTGCGATGCTCTGGCAGACGGGCGCAACGTGGAGTTGCGCAATTTCGGAGTATTCGAGGTTAAGGTGCGCAAAGCGCGCATTGGGCGCAATCCGAATCAACCCGAAACCGATGTTCCCATTCCGCGTCGCGCGGTGGTGAAATTCAAGCCGGGCAAGGAAATGCGGGAAGCGGTTTTGAAATTGTCTCCCCAAAGCAGCAAAGCTTGAGGCGGTTGCAACGTCCATTATCTCGTTCATCGCCTGGCAGCGGCACGGGAGGGGCGTCTCTTTGGTTGGTCCGCCAGGCGCGGCTGCTGCTTCTGGCCACGCTGGCTTTATGGCGCTGGCTTGAACCCGGTCACGCGCGGGCCGAAGATATTCACACCGAAAGCCGGACGCCTTTCCTGCACAATATCCCCCTGCACGACGCCCAAGGCCGGCTTATCTCGCCGCCCTCGGTCGTGAGTGAGGATGGCAAGCCGCAGGAACCCAAAGGCAGCCCATACTCCCCGGCGAAAACATGCGGCAAATGCCACGATTACGACACCATCAGCGAAGGGTGGCACTTCAACGCTGACGCGGGCACTGTCCCGCCGGGCCGCCCCGGTGAACCTTGGATTTTAACCGACCCGGCCACGCACACGCAGATTCCGCTTTCCTATCGCGGATGGGCCGGCACATTCAAACCGTCGGATCTGGGCCTGAGCGACTTTGAGTTTGTGACCAATTTCGCCCGCCATCTTCCCGGCGGCGGCGCGGGCGAGCCGGATAAGATCAAGGCGACCGATCCCCAGATGGGCCGCATGCTCATCACCGGCAAGATGGAGATCGATTGCCTGATCTGCCACCAAACCACCGGGCGCTACGATCACGAGGCCCGCTTCAACGCGCTCAAAGCCCAGAACTTCCGCTGGACTCCGACCATTGCCGCCGGCCTGGGTGTCTTCGCGAGTTTCAAGAGCGCCGGCAGCATCGCCGAAGCCTGGAGTCCCGGACGGCCGGTCCCGTCGGTTTTGCCCGCCATCAAATACGATCGCGCCCGATTCGACACCGAAAACAACGTCTTGTTCCAGGTCTCGCGCCGCGCACCTGTCAATAACTGTTATTATTGTCACACCAGCGAATCCGCCTTGGGCGACTCCCGCTGGCATGCCGATTTGGATGTCCACCTCAAGGCCGGCTTGTTGTGCGTCGATTGCCATCGCAACGGACTCGATCACGCCATCGTCCGCGGCTACGAAGGCGAAGTCCATGACCGCCCCATCAGCGACTCGCTGATCCACCAGCGGATGTTGTTAATCCGCCGCGACGACGAGGCCATCGGCGAGGATGACGCGCGGAAACTGGCCCGGCAACAACTCCAGTCCGAAGCGGGCCTGATCGAAACCCTCACCTGCCGCGGTTGCCACACCGAGGGACGGCTGGGTTCGCCTCGCCTGGTCCATAAGGGCCTGCCGCCGATTCACCTGGAAAAGCTGGCCTGCACCGCCTGCCATTCCGGGCCTCTCCCGCAAGCGGAACCGCGAATCGTCCACACTTCGCTGGCGCACATGCTTGGCTTGCCGGCGCCCGAACGTGGAAAAAACACCGCGCCGATCATCCTCGAACCGATTTTTCTTCGCGGCGCGGACGGCAAGATCGCTCCTTACAAGATGGTCTGGCCCAGCTATTGGGCGCGCCTCAAAGGCGCCCATCTCACACCCCTGCTGCCGGCTGAAGCGGCCAAAACGCTGACTTTGCCGCAGCCCTCCAGCGACGACGCGGCCCGGGACCCATATAATACCAAACCGCTTACTGACCGGCAAATTCAACAGGCGCTGGAATCCTTCCCGGCCGAACCTTCCAAGGGCGAGGCGGTTTTTATCGCGGCGGGCAAAATCTACCGCGTCGAGAAAGGGGTCTTGCATTCCAGCGAGGACCCCGCCGCCAAACCCTACGCGTGGGCGCTGGCGCATGACGTCCGGCCCGCCGCCCAAGCCCTTGGGGCGCGCGGCTGCGCCGATTGCCATGCCAGCGACGCGCCGATGTATTTCGCCACCGTCGCCGCCCGCGGACCGGTCGAGGCCACCAACGGTCTGCGCAAGGAAATGTGGGACATGCGCGGAGACGACAAGACCGTTGCCTCCTTCTTTGCTTTCACGTTTCATTTCCGCCCGCTGCTCAAGGTCCTTGTTTTCGCCGCCGCGTTGGTGGTCCTGGCTGTCTTGCTGCTTTACGGGCTGCGCGGCCTGGGCGCCATCACCGCGCAGGCGTCCTCGAGGGGAAAGGAGCGGCCATGAGCGGCGCCGCGCGGAGGTTCTCTTACGCGGTGCTGTGCGCGGCCGGCCTGGTTCTGGCGGCGACCGGCCTTGGCACCCTGGCCTTGGGCAGGCCGCCCATGACTCATTGGGTGTTGATGGCCCACGTGGCGGTCGCGCCGCTCTTCGCCCTCGGCTTGGCCGCCGTGGCGTTGACCTGGTCCGGCTTGTGCCGCGGCGGCGTGGATTCGCCTCTGAACACTCCCGCCCAAGCGCTTCTGTGGGTGGTGCTTCTGGACGGACTGGTGGTCATCCTGTCGGGCGTCCTGCCGATGACGCCGCTCTTTGGCGCCCAAGGCCAGCATGTTCTTTACTTGACGCACCGTTACAGCGCCATCGTCTTGACAGCCGCCGTCCTCCTTCACCTCCCCATGCTGGCCCGCCGCAGGCCAACCAAGCGGGGCCTCGCCCGCCCCGAATCTTAACCATGATCCCAACATGAACTTTCTCGCGACGCCGGACACCGACCCGACTTTAATCTACCGTCAGCGCGACGGCCTTTACGCCGTCGATATGCTGACGGCGGCCCTTTGCCACCTCGATTTGTTCAGCCGGCTGGCGGAACAACCGGCGGAATTGCCGGCCCTCTGCCGCGCGCTGGATTTGCGCGAACGCCCAGCCGATGTCATGCTCACGCTGCTGACGGCCATGGGCTTGCTGCGAAACACCGGCGGGGTTTTCTCCTTGACGATGTTGGCGCGCGAACATCTGGTCTCCTCTTCTCCCTGGTTCATCGGGCCTTATTTCGCCTCGGTCAAAGAGCGGCCGGTTTGCCGCGACATCCTGGCCGTTTTGCGCACGGGCCAGCCGTCGAATTGGGCCAGCTTGCGCGACGAAAAACAATGGGCCAACGCGATGGAGGACGAGGCCTTCGCCGAAACCTTCACCGCCGCCATGGACTGCCGCGGAGCTTATTTGGGTCCGGCGTTGGCGGCCAAGCTGGATGGCTCGCCGCATCGCCGCCTCCTGGACATCGCCGGCGGCTCCGGCGTCTATGCCTGCGCCATCGTCGCGCGCCATCCGCACCTGCGGGCCGGCGTCCTGGAAAAACCACCGGTGGACCGCCTCACCCGCCGCAGCCTGGCGGCCCGCGGCTTCGCCGACCGCGTCGAGGTCCTGGTCGGCGACATGTTCGCGGAGGCGCTGCCGGATGGCTTCGACCTGCATCTTTTCTCCAACGTGCTGCACGATTGGGACCAGGAGCGGGTGAAGCAATTGCTGGCCAAATCCGCCGCCGCGCTTCCCGCCGGGGGGATGGTTATTATACATGACGCCCACATCAACGCGGACAAGACCGGCCCGCTGCCGGTGGCCGCTTACTCGGCTCTGTTAATGACTATCACCGAGGGCAAGTGTTATTCGGAGAAGGAAATGGCCGGCTACCTGGCGGAGGCCGGTTTTGGGGACATCGCCTGCGCGCCCACCGCCGCCGACCGGAGCGTCATCACCGCGCGCAAAATTCCAGGTTAGCAAACTGGAAATCAGCTCCCGTTTCACCAGCCTCATTTCCGCGATTTGACCCAATACTCGCGGAATGAACGCAAGCGAGGCAGGGACTCACGGTCCTTCTGCCGGTTGCTGGCCGCCTTGCTGGCGATAATGTCGTCGATGTGGCAGACGGGAAATCCTCGACATCGACCCGCCGGCGCCAGGCGTCCTCAAATCGCTCGATGCCGTCCGGCGCAAACACGAGGTCCAAATCGAAAGGACCGTTTTTCAACTGCACGAAGTCCTTGCCGCGCGTGATTTCACCCGCCTGCTGATCTGTCAGGGTAAACCCCAAATGGCGGAGGGCGCCCACCAGAGCCTTTCCATTTTCAGGCGAGCGCTGGACAAAAAGATAGGCGTCTTGCGTAGTGTCGGGAAAGCCCAACAGAATCGCTCCTGATTTGCCGATGAAAAGATAGCGAACCTGATGGGCGCGGAAAACGTCGCGGATTTCCTCCGCTTGCCGGTACTCAAACGCGGCCATAGCCGAGCCAGTCGGGAAGGTTGGCCTCGCACCAGCGGCGATAGTCTTCCATGGTGTCAAAGGCGCGATATGGTTGGTCGTCTAACACCGGCTTGAAAGTGTGGATGAAGGAGTAACGGAAGCGTGTTTTGAGAGGGCGGCGGGCGGCGGCTTCAAACTCCTCCAGCCATTGGCTGGCTAAAGCCGATGATTCATCGTGGGCAGATTCCATTCTCCACATTCTACCCTCAGGGCCGGAGGCTGTCGAGCCGCGATTGCAAGCGGTGGCGGTCTGCTGACTCCCCTCTCCTTCTTGCGGAAACGAGTGCCCGGCCGTTCCATTTCTTGCGGCAAATAGTCTTGCTTTCGGGCCCGGGCCGACTGTTCTTATCGCACGTGCGAATGAGCCGGCGTCATTTTATTGCCCGAGCCAGCCTGGCGGCGGCGCTTGGCACGGGCGCTTCCTTTCTGCCACGGAGCTATGGGGCGACACGCAAGGCGATCGGCGCGGCGTTCGATGACACCGTCAGCTCGTTCATGCAGGCTCGGAAAGTCCCCGGCGGTGCTCTGGCTGTCATCAAAGACCGGCGCTTGGTCTATGCCCGCGCTTATGGCTGGGCGGACGTTGAGAAAAAGGAAGCGCCACGGCCCGATTCGCTCTTTCGCCTTGCCAGTATCAGCAAAACTTTCACCGCCGTGGCTGTGGTCAAGTTGGCCGCCGCCGGGCGTCTGCGCATGGACGCGCCGGCCTTCGATATTCTGCAATGGGAACCCCTGCCGGGCAAAAAACCGGACCCGCGCCTGTCACGCATAACCGTGCGCCACCTCCTTCACCATACGGGCGGATGGGACCGCGATCAGAGCGGCGACCCGATGTTCATGCCGGAAAAGATCGCTTTCGCCAACGGCGAACCGCCGCCGGCCAACCAGCGCGCCATCATCCGCTACATGCTGGGGCAACCGCTGGACTTCGATCCCGGCACCCGTTACGCCTACTCCAATTTCGGCTACTGCGTGCTGGGTCGGATCATCGAGAAAGTCACCGGCCTGGGCTACGCGCCGTTTATGCAGCAGACCATCCTGGCGCCCATCGGCATCCGGCGCATGCTCCTAGGCCGATCGCGCGCGAGCGAGCGCGCCGAGAGGGAAGTCAAGTATTATATGCCGGAGCAACGCTTCGACAGCAGGGAGTCCCTCACCGAGCCTTACACCGGGTTCTGCCTGGAGCCGTTGGATTCCCACGGCGGATGGCTGGCCTCGGCGGTGGATTTGGTCCGTTTCGCTGCGGCGCTGGATGATCCGGCGCGCGTGTCCTGGCTGCCGCCGGAAGCCCGGCTCGTGCTTTACGAACCGCCTGCCCCGCCGGTGAGCCGGGAAGCGGACGGCACATTGCAGCCGGCTTATTACGCGTGCGGCTGGCAGGTGCGGCCTGTGGGTCACGGTGGCCGCGCCAACTATTGGCACAATGGCAGTTTGCCGGGCACCTTCACTTTGTTGGTGCGGCGCTACGACGGCCTGGCTTGGGCGGCCCTGTTCAACCAGCGTTCGTCCGATCCAAAACTGCCGGACAGTGAAATCGACGGCGCGTTGCATCAGGCGGCGGATTCGGTGGCGGAATGGCCCGGTCACGATCTGTTCGGAAATTACATTTGACGAAGCCCTTGCCGCCGTCCGGCGGCCGGACAAGCATCATGGCGCCATGAAGTGTTTCAAGCATGATACCGAAGCGGTTGCGGTCTGCCCCTATTGCGGGCGGGCGATGTGCGTGCCCTGCGCGTCCGCCTCAGCGTCCGCGGCGCCGCGGTTGGCGTGCTCGGATGAGTGCGCCAAGGCGCTGACGCGCAACGAAGGGGTTTTGCAATTGCTTTTGCAAAAGAGCCGGCAAAGCGCGCGGGCCAATTCCGTTTATTGTTACTTGTGCGGCGCTCTCTCGGCGGGCGGAACAGTCGCCGCCTGGTTCTGGCTGCCGGTGCCCTTGCTGATGTGGCTTCTGGGCGGATCGGCGGCTGCGCTGATCATTTCCGGAGCATGGTTCGGTCGCGGCGCGGGGCAAATGAAATTGTAAAAGAAACTGGCGGCACGCTGCCAAATAAGCCAAGAATTCTCACATGGCTAAATCGCGTCAAACTTCGCGCCGCCTGAAAGGGGCGGCGGAGGAGCAGTTGCTGCTGCCGGCCCGAGACCAGCCGCCTTTGCTGGATTTGCGCCTGGACTGGGACCAAAGCGAGCGGCTGGCGCGATTAACCTGGAGCGACCCGGTTTCATCGCGCACTGTGGCCGTCGGACGCGTCCGTTGCACTGGGTTGGAACGGGTGAATTGGGAATTAGAAACGAAGGGCAAGACGGAAACCATCATCTCCTCGCACCGTGTCGAAGAGCTTCGGGCCGAGATGGGCCGCTGGCTGCAACGGTTTCGCACCAACCAGGATTCTTTCGTGGCCTTTTGGGCCACGCCGCAGCTTGGCACGAACCAGCTCCTTTACGACCAGGAGCCGCCGTTTGAACTGGGCGAATCGCCCTATCCGTGGATCGAGGACACGCTGGTCTCGATGGTGGAGGCGGTGCGGCTGCAATTCTCGCCGGCCGGCCGCCTGATCGAGGAAACGGCCTTGGACATGAAGGCCGATTTTGAACGGTTCGGGCGGCGTCTGCTGCGCAAGGAGCAAAAGCAAGCGCAGGAGGAAGCCCGCCGCCGCGAGACGATGGCGCGCCTGGCCGAGGAACGGCGCCGCAAGGAGCAACAAGCGCAGGCGCGGCGGGTGGCCGAGGCCCGCAAGCAGGCCGCCGCCCAATCCCAGGAAGCAACTCCCAGGCCGGCGGCGCGCCCGCGGACACCCTTGCCGCCCGTGCCGGTGCGCCTGCATCTGCCGCCGCTGGCCTTGCAGGAAACGGCGTTTGTGTTGACGGAACTGGGCGGCTACCAGTTGCGCGAACAGGCGGCGCTCTGGTGGGTTTCCAATCAATCGGACGATTTGCTCTGCCTGCCCCACTGCCGCATCGAGCAACTGGACTACCAGATTCGCACGGCGTTGCGCGTTCTAGGCCCTTTGCGCGGGCGCGCGTTGCTGTCCGACGAAGTGGGACTGGGCAAAACCATCGAAGCGGGCCTGGTCATCAAGGAATTATTGACGCGCGGCATGGTCCAGCGGTTTCTCGTCTTGACGGTGCCATCGCTGGTGGACCAATGGGAAGAGGAATTGAACGACAAATTCGGCCTGGCCGCGGCGACCACCAATCACGCTGCGGCCCGCGGGTCGCCGGATGATTTTTGGCGCGCCCACCATGGCATTGTGGCCAGCATGCACACGCTCAAGCAACCGGCGCACCTGGAGCGGGCGCGGCAGGTCACGTGGGATGTGCTGGTGGTGGACGAGGCGCATTACCTCCGCAACCGCGAGTCGCAGATCTGGCAGGCGGTCAACGCGCTGCCGCGGCAATTCCTGCTGCTGCTCACGGCCACCCCCGTGCAGAATTCGCTGGAGGAGCTTTACAATCTGGTCACCCTTTTGCAGCCTGGCCAATTGCCCTCACCCAAGGAATTTCGGGCACGCTTTACGGACCCCAAACGGCCGCGCCAGCCGCGCCAGCCGGAGGAATTGCGCCGCTTGCTCGCCCAGGTGATGATTCGCAACACCCGGGCCAATGCCGGGGTGGCACTGCCGCCGCGGCGGGCCGAAACCGTGCTTTTTACGCCGGACGATTCGGAACGGGCGTTTTGGGATGAATGGGACAGGGAATTTCGCGTCTGCTTGTCCCGCCTCAACCCCAGCCAGGCCAGTCTTTGGGGACGCCTGCTCTTGCAGGCCGCCGGCAGCAGTCCGGCCGCCTGGCGCGACGCCTTGGATAAATTTCCCGATTCCGCCGCCGCCCGCGCCTGGCGCGAGAAAGCGCCGCTGGAAGGCAGTTGGCGCAAAAAGTGCGGCTTGATTCCCCCGCTGACCCGCATGGAAGGAGGCCTTGTGATCTTTACCCAGTTCCTGGAAACGCAGGCGCAGTTGGCGCGCTTTCTGGCCGGGGCCGGCATCGAGGTCTTCGTCGTCAACGGCGCTACTCCGGCCGAGCAGAGACAGCCCATTACCGAGCAGTTTCACCAACGGGGCGGCGCACTGCTCCTGACCCACAGCGGCACCGAGGGCCGGAACCTTCAGTTTTGCCATCGGCTGGTGAATTTCGACCTGCCTTGGAATCCGATGGAAATCGAGCAGCGCATTGGCCGCCTGCATCGCATGGGCCAGCAGCATCCGGTGCGCATCTACAATTTCGTCCAGGTGGGCACGCTGCAGGAGCACCTGTTGCACATCCTGCAAGAGAAGCTCAATTTATTTGAATTGGTCGTGGGTGAGACCGGATTGGTCCTTGGGGAAAGTTTCAGCAGCGATGAATTCGCCGAAGAGGTCCTCCGCCGGTGGCGCCAGAGCGAAGGACGGGTCGCCGAAGCCTTTTCCGGCTTGGGGGATGAGTTGGCGGTCGCGCGCGACGCCTACGGAGAGGTCAAGAAACTGGACGCAACGCTTTTTGCCAAGGATTACGAATCTCTTTAATCGCCCTATGCAATTGAGCCGACTGAAATATGATCCGAGCGCCGTGTTGAATTTCTTCGACCAGGGCCTGGCGGCCATGGGCGCGCTGAGCGAACGAACCTGGCACGACCGGCTGGAAATTATCGCCGAGGGCCGGGCTGCCGCGCTGTGGAACCAGCAGGGGACGATGTTCGCCGGCGAATTGCGCTTCGCTCCGCCAGACGCCGCGATGGCGCGTGATGCCGGGCGGGAAGTTTTTCCGGGCTGTCCACTCACCTTCCGGTTAGCGGAGGCGTTGCGGCCGACGCCCATGCCTCTGGAGCGGCTGGTGCTGGCGGACGCCTCGCCGCCGCGTCCACCCGACCCTGCCGTTGCGGAAAAGCTGTGGCGCGGGCAATTTCCAGAGACGGCACGCTGGCGGTTGCTGGCGCCGTTCCAAGCCTCCTTTCATTTCTCACTGCTGGCGCTGGTGCGGTGCGAGGTTCAGGCCATCGACCAGCATTGGTCCCTGCGCCGCCTGGCGGTGTCGTTGCCGGACGGCGAGTTGGACGAGAATTTGGCGGTGGGAATTCCCTTCGCCCAGGTGGAGGCGGATGCTCCCGCGCAAATGGAGTGGCCGGCCCCCGACCCGGCGCACTGGAGCGGATTGCTGGAAAAGGCGCTGGAGCGGGACCTGGCGGATGACATCGCCGCCATTCGCGCGCGGCAGGAAAACAGCCTGCGCCGGGAATTAGATCGCATCGACGATTATTTTGAAAAATACGAGGAGGAATTGAGCGCACGCGCCGGCCACAGCGGCAGCGAGAACGTAAAATTGAAAACCGCCGACCGTCTGGCCGCCGCCAAAACCGAACACCTCCGCCGGCGCGAGGATCAGGTGGCCCGGCATGAAATCCGCATTGTTCCGCAACTCGATGCCTTATTGATGACAGCCGAGAGGGCGTGGTACGCGCCTTTGGAAACCCAGCGCGGCCATGCCGCGCTGCCCGTGGTGGCCAGGTTCGTGCCCCGTTCCCGCCGCTGGACCGTGTAGAATCTCCGCTCAAGCAGGTGCCGCCAGCACACGCGTCCTTTCGGCGGCCTCAAGCACTCGCCACTTTCCCGGCGGCAAGTCGCGTGCTTCGAAATTCCCGATCCGCACGCGAAACAAGCGCAAGGTCGGCAATCCCACCGCCGCAGTCATGCGGCGCACCTGGCGGTTTTTCCCTTCCACCAATTCCAGGGCGATCCAGGCATCGGGCACGGTTTTGCGGAATCGGATCGGCGGCTGCCGCGGCGGCAAATCCGGCGGCGGTTCCAACAGGCTGGCGCGGCACGGCAATGTTTTTTTCCCTTGAATGACTACGCCGCGGGACAATTGGCGCAAGTCTTCCGCGCCGGGAATTCCCTCCACCTGCACCCAATAGACCCGGCGATGAGCGCGGCGCGGGTGCAGCAACAGGGTGTTCAGAGCCGGTTCGTCACTGAGCAAGAGCAAGCCCTCTGAATCGGCGTCCAGCCGGCCGATGGGATAAATGCGCGGCGGAAAACCGAATTCCGCCAGTGTCCGGTTGGCCGAGCCGTCGCCGGAGAATTGCGACAGCACGCCATAGGGTTTGTTGAACGCGATCAGCACGGCGGAAACCCTTTAGCACGCTTTGGGGGCAGTTCCAAAATTTTTTTCACTTGGACAGCATTTGTCCAAGCAGTCCGGTTAAGGTGGTCGCTAATAGATAAAGGAACTATGAAGACAAATCGAATCGATCAAATGGAACTTGGCTTGGATGCGAAATCGCGGCGGCTGGCGCGGCAAGCCCGGCGGCAGCGGCGCCAGCGCGCGCAGTGGTGGTTCGCGCACATGCGCCGCGTCGTCTCGGCCGCTCTGGAGTGGAGGCCGGAAGCCCAGACGCGACCGGCGCAGGGTTGTCTGGCGCTGGCGGCCAAGAGACCTTGAGTTTTATTCCGATCGGCGCGATATTGAAGGCATGGAATTCATCACTGTTTCCACGTCCAACAATCCCGCCGAAGCGGAACTGGTCCGGTCGCGCCTGGAGGCCAATGGCTTTTTGGTTAACCTTAAGAATGCGGAGGCCGCGTTCAGTCTTGGCTACGGTTTGGCCATCGGCGGCGTCCAAGTCCAGGTTCCGCAAGACCAGGCCGATAGCGCCCGCGCCTTGCTGGAATCGCAAGAGCCGCCCAGTTCGTGAAGCCGCCTCTTTCGCTCGGTCATCTTAAAAGACTCCTGCCCGACGGCGAATTGCGCCTGGAGCCGGCGGTGCTGGAAAAATACGCCGGCGACAAATGGTTCGCCCGCCATCTGCCCGAGGCGGTCGCTCTGCCCCGCAGCACCGCCTCCTTGGCGCGACTGTTGCAATTTGCTTCGGCCCATCGCCTTCCGGTCACCGCCCGCGGCGCCGGCTTCGGCTACGTCGGCGGCTGCGTGCCGGCGCGGGGAGGGATTGTTCTTTCGCTCGAACGAATGAACCGCATCAAGGAAATCCATGCCGGCGATTTCGTGGCCGTGGCCGAAGCGGGTGTGATCCTGCAAACGCTGCAGGACGCGGTCGAACGGCAGGGGTTGTATTATCCGCCCGACCCTGCCAGCCGCGCGGATTGCAGCGTCGGCGGGACGGTGGCCACCAACGCCGGCGGACCCCGCTGCCTCAAATATGGCGTGACGCGGGATTACGTCCTGGGCCTGCAGGCCGTGCTGGCCGACGGCACCGTGGTCGCGCTGGGCGGGCGCACGCACAAGAACAAAACGGGTTTTGACTTGACACGGTTAATGGTGGGGTCGGAAGGCTTGCTGGGGGTGGTCACGGAAGTCACCTTAAAGCTCATTCCGTTGCCGCCCTATCGCGCATTGCTGGTGATGGGATTGAATTCGATGAAGGCGGCCGCGCGCGCCATTGGCGCCATTTTCGCGGACGGCTTTCTGCCGAGCGCGCTCGAGGTGGCCGATGAATTCACGCTGGCGGCAGCCGCGCGCCGGACGGGCAGCCGGCGGCTGGGAAGTTCGCGCGCCTTGCTGATGGTGGAATTGGATGGCCGGGAGAAATCGGTGCGGAGCGACGCGCAAGCCCTGGGCCGGCTGCTGCGGGCGCAAGGACCGGTTTTTACGCAGCGCGCTGACGGGCGGGAGGAATGCGAGAAGTTGTGGGGCTTGCGGCGCGAGTTTTCCTATTCCTTGCGGGATACGGGCCTTGTCAAATTAAACCAGGACATCGCGGTGCCGCGCAGCCGGTTGGAAGACCTATTTGCCTTCACGGCCCGGTTGCAGAAGAAATCCGGCCTGCCGATCGCCTGTTTCGGGCACGCCGGCGACGGCAATATTCATGTCAACATCATGTATGATGAGAATTGGCCGGGCGTCAAAGGGCGCACGCGGGCAGCGCTGGACCAGTTATTCCGGCAAGTCCTGGCTTGGGACGGGGTGATTACGGGCGAACACGGCATTGGCCTGGCCAAGAAACCTTGGTGGCCGATGGCGGTTTCGCCCGCCGTGCGAACCATGCACGGGAAAATCAAGGCTTGCCTGGATCCAAAGGGGATTTTGAACCCTGGTAAATTCGTCTGAATAAGGGGATAGCCAGCCACCCTGGAGTGGCCGACATTAATCGCAACGAACAAAAACCCGGTTATTGGCGATAACCGCCGCCGCC
>PLIU01000378.1 GCA_003140095.1 Verrucomicrobiales bacterium
TATTCGCTGAGCCTCAGATAAAGCAGCGGTCCACTCACCACAATTCCCGCATTGTTCACTAGGCCAACTAGATTCCTGTCGCCTATCAAGGAGCCGACCTTCTGGGCAGCTTGATGGACAGCGTCGGCGTCCGTTATGTCCATCAGGAGAGGCACGAAACCATCACCGAACTCTTTTTGCAAACGATCGGCGTCNNCCGATTCCGGTGGCGACCCCGGTGACCACGACATCTTTGCTGTTCGCCATTTCAGTGCTCTTCCTGGGAAGCACGGTGGTTGAATTCATATATTTTATCCTTATTTGTTAGTGTTTCTTAGGCTAGGCGAGGCCGATCTGCTGCGCCTGCAAAGTGGAGTCCCAGAAGACGAACTCTTCAATGATCTCGTCTCCGTCCCACTTGGCGGTCGTGCTGAAGTTGACGTCGAACGCTTTTCCTGTCGGAGCGATCACCTTGCCGTCGGGCAGAGTCATCTTCTCGGTGAAGGTCCCGGTGGAGCGGGTGATTACGGTGATCCAGTCACCGCTTCCGAACTGGGTTGGGTATGGGTCGTTGTGGACGTGGCAGTCGGGGAAGGTGCGAAACATCTGCTGAATGAAAGCCGCGTGCGCTTTCCGTCCTTTGATTGGCTTTGCGCTCCCCGCATGTGCGATCATGTCTGGGTGATGTGTCGCGTTCATGCCTGCGACGTCGCGGGAGTTGAAAGCGTCGTCGCCCTTCTTCATGACCGCAAGGAGGTGTGCGGTTCGGCTGGTGTTGGTTGAATTCATATATTTTATCCTTATTGTTCGTGTTTATTACCGCCAGTGTGATGGCAAAAGCGGTCAGGCATTCATTCAACATTACGGCAGGACCGCGTTCTTCGGTATTAGGTATAGTGCTTATTCCTCTTTCGGTGGCGCGTGACGAGGCTTCGGTCTGCGGACGAGGGCGGGAAAGGGAAGCGGAGAGCGGAGAGCGGAGAGGAGCGTCTCGCGGAACGAAGCCGGAGCGAAACGCCGCCCCCGTCTCCAGACGGAAGCACGCCGCTTATGCGGTCCAGCAGAATTCAGATCGTGACGAGCACGCGGTTTGCGCAGAGGAACGGGCGCGGTCGTGAGGGTGAGAAGGCCGACCGGCAGCCCGTGGAACGAGCAAACCGCGTGTTGGGCACGGCTTCTTAAAGGCATTTGTCATGTATGAGAATGAGGAGAAAACTGGCACTAGCCAGGGCCTTGAGTCGGAACATCCCTACACTTGCGAGTGCATTGACGCGGGCTTAAGAATGGGGTCCTGGAAATCCGTCAATCGGAGGCTTTATGAAGATAGACAAGCAAAATGTTGACATGCCAGGAACTGACCCCTACGATGTCGCTGGTCGAAGCGCGAGGGACCAACAACTCCCTTGGCGCAAGTTCGCGGCGCAACAAACATGAGGCTCGGAACGTGAATGAATCCTTGGAAATTTCTTTTCGCCTTAGACCGTTTTTGTCCCACCCTTCGTGCCACTATTCGCCCGTGGAAAATGACGAACGAGACAAGGCACGCGCGGATAATTGCAGCGTGCAAAAAATCAGGCGAATCAGTAATCTTCGGACGCATCCATGCCTAACGCCGGAACATTAAATCTGAGAGCCGAGGTTCAGAGCTACGGCGTTTCGAGCCGCAGCTTTCTCGACTTGGGTGGCGCGGCATCCTCAGGGTTGCTGGATTACCTCGATTTGCTAAAGCGGGATGACGACGCTCAACCTCAGGCAGACAGTCTGCTGCCTGATGGCGTCGCGGAAAGTCAGGGGCGACCGTTGCTTTTCATCGTCAACGAAAGCCGGCTAGCCCAAACGCCCAGCGAACAGGAGCTGCAGCTAAAAAATCTTCGTCGCAAGCTCGCCTGTCGCGGTGACCGCGCCTTCCTCGCACGCATTCGTCCAGGTGAACTGGCGGTTGTGCCGGTGTCGCTGGACGACAAAACGCCCGACTGGAAGCGTTACACGCCCGGCACGCCAGAGGCACTGACCTTCTTTTCGCGTCTTGCTCACGGTCAATATGACGGAAATGGCGAGCCCAAGGAGGCGGATTACGTCTTCTCCGCAATGTTCAAGTTGGTGTGGAGCGTGGCCGACCGGCTCGCGGCATTGAACCTCAAACGCACCGATGTTCTGTCGCTCATGGGCCGCGCGCTGTTCTTCCGCTTTTTGCGCGACCGGCAAGTCGTCCGCGAAAGTGATCGCCAAAACATCGCACCGAATGCTCCAAGCGTTCTCGACTGTTTCGCCAATGCCGAGAACGCAGCCCGCACTTCAGCATGGCTCGATAAAACCTTCAACGGCGACCTGATGCCGCTCACAGACGACGGCAGCACCAGCTACTTTGAGGGAATTGGGCAACGGACTGGCGGACGTGTTTTCATTCATCTGAGTGCCATTCTCGAAGGCGAAGAGCCGTCGGGAGATTCCGGGTGGCAAGCTCTGCTGCGGTTTCGGCCGGAAGAACGGAATTGGGGGGCGTATGATTTCGCCCACGTTCCGGTCGGCCTGCTGAGTCAGGTCTATGAGCGTTTCGCGTGGAAATGGGAGCACAAGACGGCCAAGGAAACGAGCGTCCACTACACCCCGCGCAACATCGCTGCCACGCTGGTTGATGAAGCTTTCATCAAACTTCCAAATGCACATGATGCCCGCGTCCTTGACCCAGCCTGCGGCGCTTCAGTCTTTCTCGTTCTCGCCTTCCGGCGTCTTTATCAGGAGCGGTGGAAAGCCACGGGCCAGCGCCCCGATACAAAGGCCATCCGTCAGATTCTGGAAGAGCAACTTGTCGGTTTCGACATCAGCGACTCGGCCATCAAACTCGCCGCGCTCAGCCTCTACCTGACCGCCATCGAACTCGATCCGAAACCCGTGCCGCCGGAGAAGCTCAAGTTTCGCCATCTTCGTGACAAGGTGCTTTTCAACTTTCGCCGCGAGGGCCTTGACCCGGAAGAGGGAGCGGTTGCTGGCAGCCTTGGTGAACATGTCGGCAGACGTTTTGACGGACAGTTCGATCTGATTCTGAGCAACCCACCATGGACCAGTCTCAAGGGCAAGGAGCGTCCACTAGCCGAAGAGTTCAACCGACTCAGCAAAGCCATCATCACGCGCCGTGCGGACAAAAAAATTGCCGATGCGTATGAGAATCCCGACTTCGGCCCGGACTTACCGTTCGTCTGGAAGGCAACGGAATGGTGCAAACCCGGCGGACGAATCGCGATGACACTGCCCGCCCGCATCCTGCTCAAACAGGAAGACATTCCGCGCCGCGCCCGCGAGACGTTTCTGCACTTGGTCGAAGTCACGGGCATAATCAACGGTACGAATCTCTCCGACACGGCAGTCTGGCCGAAGATGGGTCAGCCCTTCATGCTGTTATTCGCTCGCAATCGCCGACCCAAGGCTGGCCATACGCTTAGGCTCATCACGCCGCAGTATGACACTTCACTAAACCAGAACGGCGAGATGCGGATTGATGCGAAGTCCGTTCAGCCAATTGACGTCGAAGCGACTTTCGTGCAACCGTGGATTTGGAAGGCGCTCGCGCTGGGGACTTCCTTGGATGCCGACGTCGTCGCCCGAATGCAAAAGCCCGGCTGCCCCCGACTCGGAGAATATTGGGAGAAGGAATTGGGTATAGTCAGTGTGGCGGGCTACATGGTGAAGGAAGGGCAAACGCAAAGGGACGCGTCCTTTCTCAAGAACCTGCCAAATCTGACCAATGCAGTCGATGGAGAGTTTGTCTTGGAAACCAAAGATTTACTTCCATTTGGACGCGAAACAGCATGCTGGCCTAGAAAGCGGGCTAACTACAAAGCGCCTTTGCTGCTGATGAAGCAGTCACCGGGCACTGACCGACTAAATGGCTGGGCTTTGTTGAGTTTGGAAGATGTTGCATTCAACCAGAACTTTTATGGATATTCAGCTTCCGCTCATCCCTCCGGGGAACAGCTAGTGCGATACCTACTTCTTTTCTGCCATTCGTTTATTTGGTGTCATCACGCTCTAATCACCGCTCCGGTATTCGGCGCTGAACGACGCGTGGTTTACAAAACCGATTTTGATGACTGCCCGATTTTCCCGTTCGAGAAACTGACAGCAGAGCAACGCCAAGACGTGGCCCAACTCTCCAACCGGCTCATTGCTCGCGACCTGACGGTATTCGACGAGATCGACACCTTTTTTGGAAGTCTGTTCGGCCTCGACAGCAAGGACATGGAGGTCGTGCGTGACACGGTTGAAGTGGCAATGCCGTACATCGAATCGCGTGACCGCGCCTGCGATCCGCCTCGCCCGGCAGAGCGTGAGCGCTTCCGCAAGCGGATCGAATCCGTCCTGCGTCCATTCTTCAAAGTCACGGGTGATGAACCGCAAGTGGAACTTTGGAAGCCGGACACGCCTTTCCTCCAGTCCTCCGCGCCCTTCGGCTTGCTGCTCATCTCGAAGCGCGGCACACGAATGCCCGCGCCGGATGGTTTGTTTCGTGATGTGTTGCTCAAACTAGCCGAGGACACTGGCAGCACACGCATCATCCAGCAAGTTGAGGGCGGCCTGCTCGTCGCCTCGCTCAACCAGTATCGCTACTGGACACCGAGCCGGGCGCGTCTGCTCGGCGCGGAACTCGTCCGCGAACACCTCGACGTTTTCGAGTCCTGACGCATGACGCTAGAAATGTTCGAGGAGAGCGACGAGGGGATTCGACTGCCGCATCCGCCGTTGTCCTTGCGCCTTCATCTGGTCGTTGAGTCCGCCATTTGCGCAGCGTGGGAATTGATGACACATCAAGGAAGGCCGGGTTTTGATTTGCAGTCAGCCAATGAGGACACCGTTACGCTTGAACTCTACGAACGGCTCTACGACGAAGTTTTCAACAAAGGCATAGTGGACGGATTTGAGCGCGAGGTTTTCGCTTCCATTCACCGTGAGCCCAAAGTTCGCAATTTCAACCGTCTTCACCCGGACAAAATGCCAGATATTTTCCTGGATTTCATAGACCGGCCTGCCGGGGTAATGAACTCGCAGCACGGCCTGTTCATCGAGTGCAAGCCCGTGGATCGACAACATCCCACAGGTTCGGCCTATTGTGACGAGGGCCTCATCCGATTCGTGCGCGGCGACTACGCGTGGGCGATGCAGAGCGCAATGATGATTGGCTATGCACGAGAGGGCTATTCCCTTGTGCCCAAACTTTCCGAAGCCCTCGCCTCCAGCCGCAAAGAACCGATTCCGACTTCGTTCGGCCCGGAGTCTTGCCCACGCACGAGAGCGACGGCGATTGCCGAGCAGGTTGCAATTTCCAAGCACCAGCGCACGTTCAACTACATCGAAGACAATTCGCCAGCAGGAATCATTGTCATCCGCCATTTGTGGCTGAGACGGGGATGACCCGCGGGCTGAGTAGCGGTTGATCGAATATCCGTGGAGCAGTTTCGCCTGGCATTTGGCGGGGCGGGAGCATCGTCCGGGGTGGATGGTTTCGGAGCCGCTTTTCGGCGAGCATGGGATTGCGGAGGACAGCGTCGAGGGCCGGCGCGAATTTGAGCGTCGAACCGAAGCGCGACGCCAAGACCCGCAGCAGACAGGAGACCCGATGAGGCGGGGCTGGTCTTTGGGCGCCAAGGAGTTCAAGCAGGAATTGCTGAACGTTCCGTGAGGAAACGACGGTCACCATAGGGTGGCTTGCGAGGCGGTTGCCGATGGGCACTCGCCAAACTCTCAATGCAGCGCTTTACCGGAGGAGGAAAGAACATGAACAAGTCAATAGTACGGTTTGACCCCTGTGAACTGTGAGGGTCCTCGGACATTGGTATTTGCAGCATCCCAAGGTCTCGTCATGGCCGGTGCAGAAGCCCGGCTGTGGGTTCCCCATTATTCAACTGGCGGGATTGCTCAGCAGCTCCGTTTGGGTCGTTCCGAGGTTCTCGCGCGCCATGCAGACGCAGGACCACAGCGGAAACGGTTTGCGGGTCAAAATATTTTGCGAATTATGTTGCAATCTCTTAATATGTGTGTCATATTGCATATAGAATGGTAAATATACATACAAACGAAGTGATGAAAGCGGCGATGAAAAAGGGAAATGAGCCACGGCGCACCATGACTCAGGAAGACCGCCGCGCGAGGGCACGCGGCCTACACGATAAAGCCGCAAGCGGCCTCTTGCCGCCGCGAGCCAGAAGCAGCCGGAGGGCATGCGCTGGGGGCCAAAGTAACACTACAACTTGCTCCAGAAAATTCGACATGAACAATGCGACCCCAGTAATGCGTCAATCACGGATGGCAGTTGGTTTGTGCCGGGGCGGTCGCCTCGGCGAGGCGACCCTACCATTCCCCCGAACCCTCGTCACTGAGGCATTCCATTATTTGCAAAATAATCCCGGCGGCGGGAGGGGTTATTTAGTGTTGACGCGTTTATTATGGACGGGGCAAGGACAGGCATTTGCCATGATATGCCGACATAGTGGTCTGGATGGGTATTTTCGCTTATTTCCGGGTTTTCCAATTTTAGGATATTCGAGGAATTTCGAGAACTCGGCTAAAAAGTCGGGCGGTTTGCGGTCGAATCGGCACGACAAGGACGCAATGGGCAGCGCGGCGGCGTGGGTGCCGGTAAAGTCCAGGACGGTGAGACAGGCGCCGCTATCGCCTTGGCTTGCGACGGGAAAAGCGGAACAAGATCCCCGCATGACCTTGCTTCCTGCCCGGCCATTTTGGAGTTGCTCATTGGCCCGGCCATTTACATGTTGTGGCGCAAACATCATTTGCCTGATGCCGGAGAAAACGCCAACAACTAAGAAGGGCCTGCGTGCGCGCTTCCTGCTGCCACTTTTGTACGCGCTGCCCGTGGTCTTCGTTTTGGGCCTGTGCGGCTACATGGCTTATGGGCGCCTCTCCCACCAAGGGCCGCCAGTGCGCAAAATATCCGCCGCGCCTTTTGCGACGGTCAAGATCCAGGGACTGGACGAGAGACTGGAGGCCCAACTTTTCGCTCAAGGCAACGCCTTGCGCGCGGCGGGCAATGATCTGTTCATCGAATTCCGCGGCGAGAAAGGAAAGTTGGCCGATGTTGGCGAGGTTTCCTTTATGCTGGCCTTGCGGATGCCCAACTCGGTTATGCACAGCATCGGCAAGGTCATGCGCACCGCCACGCCCGGCCAATACCGCACGACCCTCGACCCGGGCCTGGCCGGGGAATGGACGGCGACGCTCAGTTTCTCCGGCCCGCGCGGCAAGGCAGAGGCGGTCTTTTCCGTCCAAGTGCTGTGAGCGGGCGAATATGACTCGCAAAAGACAGGATACCTGCTATATGTACCGCATGATGCTTGTGGCTGTGCCGCCGCCGGTCGTATCCGATTCGAGATTCAATTATTTCGACTTTTTAGCCGTCGTCTGGCTCATTATTGGGTTTTTTCGGGGGCGCAGACGGGGAATGTCCCAGGAGTTGCTGCCGTTGTTGCAATGGCTGGGCATTGTCGCGGCGGGTGGCCTGTTTTATTTGCGCTTCAGCCCTATCGTTCACCAATACACTCAGTTCGGCACGCTCTGGTCCGATGTCACCGCTTACCTGCTCATCGCCTTGGGCGTCCATCTGATTTACCGGTGGTTCAAACAGATGTTGGCCGAAAAGCTGGTGGAAAAGGACCCCTTTGGACGCGGGGAGTTTTACCTCGGCATGATGGCGGGCGTCGTGCGTTTTGGCTGCATGCTTGTGGCCGGCATGGCCCTGATGAACTCGCGCGTCGCCAGCGCCGCCGAATTAGTCCAGATGGAGAAATTTCAGGCCGACTGGTTCTCCGACATCCGCTTTCCCACATATGGCGAATTCCAGCACGACGTGCTCATCAAGTCCTTTTCCGGAAAATGGGTAGAATCCTATTTGAAGCCCGTTCTTATTGCCTCGGTCAATTCCGGCAGCGCGCGACCCGCGCCAACCTCGCCAACCTCACCATCGGATACCATCGCGCAGAAAAAAAATAGGGAGATGGACGACATTCTCAGCCCCGGCAGATAATAAGACTCCTGCCAGCTATGGGCGGCTTCTTTACTCCGGCCACGCTCGAACAAATCCGGGCGGCCAGCGATATTGTCGATGTCATCGGCGGCTATATTCCACTCAAACGCAACGGGGCCAACTTCGTCGCCCTCTGCCCGTTCCACCGGGAGAAGACGCCCAGCTTCAATGTCAACGCGCACAAACAGATTTTTCATTGCTTCGGCTGCCACAAAGGCGGGGATGTTTTCACCTTCGTCAAGGAATACGAGACCATCGATTTTCCCGACGCGGTGCGGCGCTTGGCCGAACGGGCGCGCATCCCGATCGAAACGGAAAACCAGCCTGGCGCCTCGGAAACGCGGCATCTCAAGGACCGTCTGCTTCAGATCCACGAGCAGATCACCCAGCGATGGCAGGCGGCTTTGGCGGCGGGGGAGGCCGGGCAAATGGCGCGCGATTACCTGGCGCGGCGCGGCGTCTCGGCGGAGGCAGTGCAACTTTTCCGGCTGGGCTGCGCGCCCGAGGACTGGGATGACACGGTCAATTGGGCCAAAAGCAAACATTACGAATTGCCGCTCATGGAACAGGCCGGTTTGATCCTGCGCAAGGAGGGCAGCGACCACCATTACGACCGGTTCCGCGGACGGCTCATCTTCCCCATCTGCGACGAGCAGGGCCGCGTGGTGGCCTTCAGCGGACGCATTTTGACGGGCGATGAAAAGACGGCCAAGTACGTCAACTCGCCCGAAACACCCATTTTTACCAAGGGCAAAGTCATGTTCGGGTTGGACAAATCCAAACGCGCCTTGCTGGACACCCATCGTGCGGTCATTTGCGAAGGCCAGCTCGACCTCATCGCGTGCTTTATGGCGGGTGTCAAGAATGTGGTCGCCCCGCAAGGGACGGCCTTGACCTCCGAACACACGCGCATTCTCAAGCGTTACGTGGACGAAGTGGTGCTGTGCTTCGATTCGGACAACGCCGGCCAAAACGCGGCCGTCCGTTCGTTGGACAGCCTGCTGGCCTCAGCCTTGGCCATCCGGGTGGCGACGGTGCCCGCGCCGCACGACCCGGACAGTTTTATCAAGGAATTCGGCGGCGGGGCGTTCGCGCAATTGATTGAAAACGCGCGCGGCTTTTTCGATTATTACCTGGACCGCCTTTGCGCGTTGCACGGCCCGGCGACCGACCGCGGCCGGGGCGCCATCGTCCAAGGCATGGCGGAGGCGCTGCACAAAACGGGCAGCGAGGTCCTGCGGGATACCTACGCCCAAAAAACCGCGTTGCGCCTGGGCGTGGCGGCGGAGGCCGTGCGCCAGGAATTCAAAAAAGGCGCCCGCTCCCGCCCCANNAAAAATGGCGCGCGCGCGCCGGCGCTCGAGGCAGACGAATCCACCGAGACCACCGAATCTACCGAATCCGCCGCGCCGCGGCCAACACAGCATGAATGGTGGTTGTTGCGCGTGCTGCTGGAAAACGACGACCAAGTTGAATGGGTGGCGGCGCACCTGGATGAGGCCTGGCTGCCCAGCCCCGAGGCGCGCGAGATCGTTTCCCAACGGTTGCGGCTGGGCCAGCAGTGGCCCGGGGCGGCGGCGTGGCTTGGGCAATCGGAGACCAGCCGCTGGCAAAGCCTGGTCTCGGAAATTCTGGCCGACAGCCGGCCCATACCCGACGCCGCGGCGCTGGTGCAAGGCTCGCCCACGCGCGACGGCATCGTTAAAATTCTTCGCGACAAGGACCTTGAGCGCCGGCTCGCGGAATTGAACAGGAGGCTCGCGGCGTCCGATGCCCCGGAGGCCGCCTCCGCCGGGCTGCTGGAAGAAATGCAGCGCCTGCGCCAGCTCAAGAAACAGCCCCTTGCCGCGAGGAGCGACCAGGACAGTTGACGTGAACGACGCATTGCAAAAGGCTGCCGAGACCCTTGGCTTGTCCCGTTATGCGAGCCACATTTTCCTCTGCGCCGACCAGACTGAGCCGAAGTGTTGCGCGAAGGAATCCGGGCTGGAGTCCTGGGAATTCTTGAAAAAACGTCTGAAGGAATTGAATCTGGCCGGACCGAATCCGCTGGTGTATCGAAGCAAGGCCAATTGTCTGCGCGTCTGCGTGAGCGGGCCGATCGCGGTGGTTTATCCCGGCGGTGTTTGGTATCATTCCTGCACCCCGGCCGTGTTGGAACGCATCATCCAGGAGCACTTGATCGGAGGCCAAGTCGTCGCAGATTTCGTCCTGGCGCGAAACGAATCTTAAGCAAGGGCTTCCACTCAAAACTTCTCGGCTACTTCCATGCCCACCAGGCAGACGTCGTCGGAGAATTCGTGGCTGGCGGAAAATTGCTGGATTTCGCTCAGAATGGCCGTGAACAGTTCCGAGCCGTGCAACGTGGCGTGCTTGCGCACCGCCTCCAAAAGCAGGTCCTGGCTGAAGGGCTGCCCTTCGGCCCCTTCCACCTCGTACAATCCGTCGGTGAACAACATCACCAGGTCGCCACCAGACAAGGGACATGAGACCGTCGGATAGGTCGAGTCGGCGAAAAGCCCTAGGGCGGGCCTTGCCTTGCCGTCGGCGTACTTGAGGACTTCCACCGTCCCGTCGAGGCGATGGACCAAAAAAGGCTTGGGATGGCCGGCGTTGGCGTAATAGATCTGACGGCGGGCCAAGTCGGCCACCAGATAAAATGCGGTGGTGAACAATGGCGAGCCCGTTTGCTGCAATATGGCGCGCAAATCGGAATTAATGCGTGTCAATAATTGTCCGGGGTCCAGCGCGATGGGACGCAGTTCCTCGACAAGGCCCCGCACCATGGCCGTGACCAGGGCCGAACGGACGCCATGCCCCATCACATCGCACAGAAACAAGCCCGCCTGCGTCTCTGAGAGCGCCAGCACGTTGAAAAAATCGCCGCCCACCTGCCCGCTGGGATGATAGCGATGGCAGAAGTGGAGGAGGCTCGATTCCTCGGCCGCGCCCGGCGGAAAGGTCGGATATTGCTGGGGCAAAATGGCCTGTTGGATGTCCCGCGCCATTTTCAGGTCGTCCTCCAGAATGTCGTTCTTTCTGCGCAATTCCGCCTGGCTGCGGGCCAGCTCGGCGTTGGCTTTGCGCTCGCGCTCTTCGGCCTGCTTGCGTACGGTCACATCGCGCACCAAACTCAAGAGCAGCCACCGGCCTTCCTCCATCTCGATGAAGGAATTGGAAAGCTCGACATCGACCTTTTTGCCGGTGCGGAAAGTGACTTGGCGCTCCAGCAGGGTTTCAATCTTCTTTTCCGCAAAGCGCGATTTATACTTCTGCATCATCCCGGCCACGTCCTCGCTCGGCGCGTAAATGGTCGTGTAGGGGCGCCCGACCAAGTCCTCCGTCGTCAGACCGACGATCTGGCAAAAGGCCGGATTGACCGCTAGCATGGTCCCGTCCTCGTCGGTCAAGCGCATGCCCTCGAAGGATTTTTGCCAGATGGAACGGAAGCGCAGTTCGGAGAACCGCAGTTTTTCCTCAGCCTCCTTACGGGCGGTGATGTCCTCCACCATGCCCTCGTACAGGATAGTATTGCCCTGGGCGTCCTTGACGGCCCGGGCGTTTTCGGAAATCCAAATGATTGAACCATCCTTGCGGTAGATCTGCGCCTCGAAATCCTGCACCACATCGCGCTCCTTCATCAACTTGACGAATTCCGCCCGGCGGTTGGGATCCACATAGAGCAGGCGGGCGATGTCGCTGATCTTGGACATCATCTCCTCGCGATGGGCGTAGCCATAAATGCGGGTCAGCGCCGGATTGACGTCCAGGTAGGTTCCCTCGGGCGTGGTCTGGAAAATGCCGGCCACCGAATTCTCGAAGATGCCTCGATACCGCTCCTCGGCCTTGAGCAGCGCTTTGCGCGATTCCGTCCGCTCCATGGCATAAATCACCGCCCGTGTGATCAACTGGCTGTCCACCCGGCCCTTGACCAAGTAATCCTCGGCCCCGGCGTGAACGGCGCTCAGGGCCAGCGTTTCGTCATCCAGACCGCTAAGGACAATGATGGGCACATCATGAGCCTGCGCTTTGATGGCTTTGAAAGTGTCCATCCCCGAACTTTCCGGCAGCGTCAAATCGAGCAAAATGACGTCCAGTCCACCTCGGGCAAGGCGTGCCAAACTCTCCTCCAGGTTCTTGGCCGGTTCCACTTGAAACTGGACACCACTGGCCTTGTGCAAGGCTCTGCGCAGAAAATGCACATCATCGGGGTCGTCCTCGATGAGCAGCATGTTGATCGTTTTCGTTTCCATGTCCTGCGCGGCTCAACGCGCATCCATCCATTCCTACCATTGCAGGGCAACGGTGTGAAGCCTCTTTTACACGCCCGAAAACGCTCAACTGGGGCTTCCCGTCTTTGGACGGCCTTTCATATCTCAAAGACGGTGATCTCCGGGCGGCAATTGAAACGAATCGGCGTGACCAGCCAACCCAGGCCGGGATTGACATAGAGCGGCCCAGCCGGAAGGCGAAACATTCCGATCTGGTATCGGCCCACCCAATAAGGCAAGAGCAATGCGCCGTAAAAGGGAAGACGCACCTGGCCCCCATGCGAATGCCCCGCCAGGATGACATCAAATTTGTTCCTGACCCGTTCCGCCAGCAGCGGAAAATGCAGGAGCAGGATGTTCTTCGCCGCCGCCCGCGGCGCCAGCGCTGCCGGCGTGCCGCGCAGGCAAGTTGCCCCGGCGATTTGCATTTTCCCATCCGCCGTCATCGCTTCCGAGTCCATCAACCACGCTCCGCCAGTGCGCGCGAAGGAGGTTCTGAAGTTGGCAAAAGCAGCATGGCTCCAATAATCGTGATTGCCCGGCACCCCGTAGAGCGGCGATTTGATTCCCTCCAACATCTGCAGGGCCTCCGCCGCGAACTGTTTCCTTTCGATCAGATCCCCTGTAAAACAAACAGCATCGGGTGAGAGCGCGTTGATTTTCCGCACGACCGACTCAAGGTAAGGCCGATCTCCCTTATAATGAATGTCGGTAATATGGATGATGCGATGAGACGGCTTCTCTTGGGTCAACTTGATGGACCGCACCTTGACCCAGCGCGGTTCAAGCCAATCAGCGTCGGCCCAAACCAGCCCAGGCGAGGCCAGCGCGGCGAGAAGCAAAAACTGCCGCCGCGTGATTTTGGGAACACAAACCTTCATTCCTTCATGGACAACAATGGCAGCCCAAACATTGAACCGCAAACATGATCCATGGCAAAATGCTTTGCTTTTCCCGCCGTTTTCCTAAACTCCGCTCATGGAGAAAAAATCTGACGTAAGACCGACCGCGCCAGCGCGGATGGAATCTTCCGCGTTCGTGGACCCGCGCCTCGTTTATGAAACCCATTTCGATCAAAAATGGATCGATGAAGCCCTTGCCAGCGGGCCGGTAACGCACTTGACCAAAAAGGAAATGGACGCCATCCGCGACTGGGCATTGAGAGAAAAAAAGTGAGCGCCGCCAAAGGCCCGTGCTTTCTGCTGGACTTGGTTGAGGGGCTGGTGTGGTTTTAAGCGAAATTACCCATGGCGCTTCCATCAGAGGTGCGCTCGTTTATGAGCCGAAGTCTCGTGCCGGATCGTCCGGCCGGTGAGGAGGAGTTTAACCGTCTGGCGTTGGAGCTGTTCATGTTTCAGCGCGAGAACGTGCCCATTTACCGGGCGTTGTGCGAACGGAGAAACGCCGGGCCGGAGTCGATCCGGGATTGGCGCCAGATTCCCACCCTGCCGACCAGCGCGTTCAAGGCCTACGAAGTCTCCAGCATTCCCTCAGACGAACGGACCCGCGTCTTCCATTCCAGCGGCACGACGGGGCAAAATCCCAGCCGCCATTTCCACAATGCCGAATCGCTCTCCGTCTATGAAGCCTCCTTGCTGCCCTGGTTCCAACGCCATTTTTTCGCGACGCAGCCGGCGCCGATGAAGTTGATATTCTTGACGCCAGAGGCGGCGCCGCATTCCTCGCTCGTTCACATGTTCACGGCGGTGCGCCGCCATTTCGGCGCGACCGATTCCGTGTTCACGGGTCGCGTCGAGGCTGTCGGCGCGTGGAGCCTGGACCTGGAGCAAACCCTGGCCGCGGTACGCGAAGCGGTCGGCGAAAACAGGCCTCTGGGCCTGCTGGGAACGGCTTTCTCGTTCGTCCAATTGCTCGATCACTTGCAGTCCGCCGGCAAGCGGTTCGCGTTGCCCAAGGGTTCGCGCGTCATGGAAACCGGTGGCTACAAGGGCCGCACGCGCACGGTGCCCAAAACCGAATTGCGGCGAATGCTGGCCAGATTCCTGGGCGTTCAATCCATTCATGTTCTCGCCGAATACGGGATGAGCGAATTGAGTTCGCAGGCTTACGACAGCGCGGCCGGAGTGTTCCATTTTCCGCCGTGGGCGCGCGCCTGCGTTATCTCGCCCGAAACCGGCGCGGCCTCGGGTGAAGGCGAAACAGGGTTGCTTCGCGTGTTCGATCTGGCGAATATCGGGTCGGTTATGGCGGTGCAAACGGAGGATGTGGCAGTGCGGCGCGGCGACGGTTTCGAGTTGCTCGAACGAGCGGCGTCAGCCGAACCGCGCGGCTGCTCGCTTTTGCCGGGAGACTAGTACCGTGACCACGAATTTGCCCAGCTATTTCCTGGCGGATTTGCCGTCCGAGGCCGAATTGACCCCGGGGCTGATCACTGAGGCGTGCCAGACTCTCAAACGCAATGGCCAGCAGTTCCTGGAAGGGCGCACGACCGAAAGCATCATCCGCCTCCTGGACCGGCTGGGGCGCGATTGGCAATCGGACGATTTTCCCTTTCGCCAAATGACGCTGCAAGCCGGTCCGGCCGCGACGGGCTTCTCGGTGGAGGTGTTGGCTGCCNNGGTCCAGTTCTTCCAACAATGGACGGCGGAGAATCTGGAGTTTTTGCTCCGCCAGGAATTGGGACACGCGCAGCGATTGGACGACTTCTTCCATAAAGAGGACGAAGGCCACTCCGCCCGCAGGGCCATGGCGCTAGGGCCGCGATTGCTGGCGCATTTCGCTCCCGGAAACATCCCCGCGCCCGTGCTCATGGAGATGGCGCTGGGGTTTCTGGCGCGCTCGGCCCAATTTGT
>PLIU01000423.1 GCA_003140095.1 Verrucomicrobiales bacterium
ATTCCGATTGAAGCGGAACAGGAGGATGACAGGTAATCCGGTCGTGGATAATTTTCCTTTGCCGTCCAGTCCATTCCGGCATTTTTTGCAGTGGCTTCCATATAATGGTGAAACGGATTCCGCACGTTCCCAGAAATGTAAACAGCCTGCACTTCCAGCGCGCCAAAGTCATATACTTTACCCGCCTCATTGTAAGCGCAGAGCACAATGTCAATGTTGCCAGCAGAACCGCCCTCGGCTTCTTTCAAGCGGACTTCTGTGAGCGTTGTCCATGTCGCATCGTCCGGGAAAAAGAACTCCGCGGCGTCGTCCGCGATTATCCAGCCCTGGCGGAAACGAATCGGGCAAGTGATGACGATTTCGTTCACGTTGAAGACGCTGCATACGCCAAGCGGGTCTTGCGCTTTGTCTTTCGTGCAGTTTGGCACTTTATTGTTGAATGGGCAAAGGCGCTTGGTGCGATGGCGGTTCGCGGCAGCACTCATGTCGTTGGACGGAAATCCGAAGACTTCTGCGAGCGGATGTTTTGGCTGTGCTTGATTTGCCATGCGAGGAGGAGTTTAAGCGACCACTTTGAGTTCTTCGAGTAAATAAATGTAATCATGCACTTTGCGGTCGTGGCCGTCGGTGCGGAAGAGATAATCGGCGCGCTTCTGACGGCCGCCAAATTCGGCGCGGCTTTGGACATCCACTTCGCGCTTAGTTTGAATGAGACGGGCCTGTTTTCCAACGTTATTCTTTCAGCCGCTTCCACAAACTGGGAAGCAATCGCGACGTCATCCCTTGATCACCCTCGCTCCGCCAGCCGGCCGCGATCCGAAAATTGTGGCCTCGAGACCGGTTTTCGCTTTGTAGCCGGCGGCGAGTTTTTTGGTGATCGCGGACACGGAGTCGCTCTTGACCAGGGCCACCGTGCATCCGCCAAAACCGCCGCCCGTCATCCGGCAGCCATAAACTCCGCCATCGAGTCCGATGGACTCGGCGATCTCCACCAACGCGTCCATCTCCGCGCAACTGACTTCGTAGTCGTCGCGCAAGGAGCGGTGGCTGGCGTACATCAATGCGCCGGTCTCTGGCCAGTTCGAGGCGCGAATAGACTCGGCGGCTTGCACCGTGCGCTCGATTTCGCCGATGACATGACGGGCGCGGCGGAAGACTTCGCCGTCCATCTGGCTTTTGTGCTTTTCCAACGCGTCGGCGGAGGCATCGCGCAAGGAGGGCAGGCCGAGAATACTGGCGGCGGCTTCGCATTGGGCGCGACGGCGGGCGTACTGGCTGATGCCCAGTTCGTGTCTGACATTGGTGTTCGTAATCAGCAACTCGACGGACGGATCGCTCATCGGCACCAATTCTGTTTTGCGGGAACGGCAGTCCAGCAAAAGCAGATGACTCTGGCGGCCCATCACGGAAACAAATTGGTCCATGATGCCGCACGGCACGCCGGCAAATTCGTGTTCGGCTTTCTGGCAGAGGAGCGCTTTTTCGACGGGGTCGATTTTCGTGCCGGCGACGGCTTCGACCAAGGTCGCGGTGCTGACTTCCAACGCGGCGCTGCTTGACAAGCCACCTCCCAGCGGGACGGTCGAGTGCAGTAGAACGTCCAACCCGCCAGGGTTGAGGCCGCGCGCCGCGAAACCGGCCACGACCCCGCGCGGGTAATTGCTCCATTTCAACGGACTGGTCGTGACGGGCTTGGAGGTGTCGATGCTCGCGGCTTCCTTTTGGGCCGTGGAACGGATGTGCAGCATCGCGCCGCCGCCCGGCGGACGATCCGCGGCCATGACCGCGTAGTATTCGATGGCCATCGGCAGAACAAAACCGTCGTTGTAATCGATGTGTTCGCCAATGACGTTGACGCGGCCAGGCGCGGCCACGATCCAACGCGGCGGACGGCCGAAGGCCTTTTCAAATTCGCGCGCGACGTGCTCGGAAAGCTCCTGGAGATTCATGGGGAGAAGTGCGCCATCAAGGCTTAGGCGGTTTGTCGCGTCCAAAGATTGCGCCCAGGAGCATCGCCACGCCGAAAACCAGCAGCACGACGCCCCAGATGAGGTTGATGTTAATGCCAAGCGAATGGCGGTACATTTCGACGTCGGAAGCGGTGGCCGCGCCATAGATCAGGAGCAGGGCGCCCACGAGCGAGAACATGAGTCCGATTGGCCAGCGAATATCGAGTCCCATAATGTTCGTTCCTTTTTACCAAAAGAGGATGTTGAGAACAACACAACCGAGCAGAAGAATGGTGCCCAGCACAGCGGGCCTGAGCAGCCAAACCTGGCCTTCCTCCTTGAGCTTCGGAGTCAGAGAATAGACTAGCCCTTTGAGTTCCTCGTCGGATTTGGTCCGCTTGGTGGCGAGCGAGATCACCAGCGTCAGGATAAAGCAAGCCGTGAACGCGAAACTGGCCAGCCAGAAGTTCTGGGCCATGTCGCTCGGGAACTTCAGGTAGGACGGAACGTCGTCGAGTTTCTTGTGCATCAAGAGCCAGAGGTAGCCGCCCTTGATGCCCAGGACGTTGGAAGATGCGGTGGAGAGCGATTGGAAAAGAGCGGAGGTGGCTGTGCCGCCCAGCAAGCCCAGGAACGCTCCGGTGCCGGTGCTGCGCTTCCAGAACATGCCGAGCAGGAACGTCGCGAAGAGCGGGGCATTCACAAAGCCAAACACCAGTTGGATGATATCCATGGCGTTGGACCATTGGCTGACCAGGTAGGCGCAAATGATGCTCAGGCCAATGCCGGCGACAGTCACCGCGCGGCCCATCCATGCGTAATGTTCATCGCTCTTGTTGGGCGCCAGGTATGCTTGGTAGAGGTCGTAAGTCCAAATCGTGTTAAAGGCGGTCACGTTGCCCGCCATGCCCGACATGAACGAGGCGAGCAAGCCGGTTAACGCCAGGCCCAGCATTCCCGTGGGACAATACTTCTTGACTAACGATAAGATGACTCCGTCGTAATCCGGCTCGTTGACCGCGTCCTGGAGCCGGGCTTTTAGTGTTTCCTGGGTGAGAGCGGCGCTATTGTTATCCGCGACGATGCCGGCGATCTTTTCCGGATCGAGCTTGAAGGTCTTGGCGTCGTTGGCGCCCAAAGCGTTGTTGAGGGCCTGGACGGCGGCTTGGCCCTGCAAGCCGCCAGCGGAGGCCTGCGCGACGGCAGTCGCCATTTTTTGATAGATCGCGGCATCCAGCGGCTTGGGCGGCAGCCGGTAACCTTCCTGGCGGGTCACGGCCAGGCCTACAGCAATCATCCCCGGCAGGATGACCAAAACGGGGAAGATCATTTTTGGAATGGCGGCGATCAAAGGGGTTCGGCGCGCGGCGGTCATATTCCTGGCGGCCATGGCGCGCTGCACCACGAGGAAATTGGTACACCAATAGCCAAATGAGAGCACGAAACCCAGTCCGAACAATATGGCGAACCAATCCACGCCCATCGGATTGGAGGCCGGTCCGGCCAGGAGCGGCTTCCAGACGCTGGTCCAGGAATCACCGGGGTAAGACTTCCCGGCCTTGTCAATCAAACCGGCCGCCGCCGGATTGCCCGCCACCTCGACCAACTTGCTTTTGAGCGCATTCCACCCGCCGACATCCCGCAGCCCCAAGTAAACGACCGGCGAAAAACCCAGGACAATCATGAAGAATTGCAGGACCTCCGTATAGATGGCGGAGGTGAGGCCGCCCTTGAGCACATAAACCAGCACGACTGCGGAGCAAATCCAAAGGCTGGCATCGTAGTTCCAGTCCAAAAGCTGATGCAGCAGCTTGGCCAGGGCGTTCATCGAAATGCCGGAGGCGAACACAGTCATAACCGCAAACGAAATCGAGTTGAGGGCGCGCACGCGTTCGTCAAACCGCATCTTCAGATACTCCGGCACCGAACGCGCCTTGGAGCCGTAATAGAACGGCATCATGAACACGGCCAAAAAGACCATCGCCGGAATGGCGCCTACCCAGTAGAAGTGGGCGGTGGCGATGCCGTACTTGGCGCCGCTGGCGGCCATGCCCACCAATTCGAGCGCGCCGAGGTTGGCGGAAATGAACGCCAACCCGGTGACCCACGTCGGGATGGAGCGGCCGGACGTCAGGAAGTCCGAAGACGTCTTGATATAGCGCCGCAGCGCGAAGCCGATGCCGATGACAAATCCCGTGTAGGAGAGCAGAATGGCGTAGTCAACCCAAGCCAAATGAATCGGTTGCATATCAGTGGCTCACGGAACCAGAGCGTGCCGTTGTTGTCGCAAACCACGCTCGGTGACACTCGTGCCGTGATTCATTGCAATTGTCATGGCGCGGATTCTTCACACAAATACCCGGCACGGCAATCGAAAAATTTGAGCACGCGGCTTTTATTGCGTGCAAATTCGCGCCCCATGTTGTATGCTGGCTGGTATGAAATCAATTGCCCCGCATTCTCTGGCCGCGTCTCATACTCCGCGGCGCGAATTCTTGCGTCAACTGGGCTTGGGCGCGGCGCTCTTCTCCGTGCCCGGCGCTTTCGCCGAAGAATTGAGCCGAAAAACCGCCTCCGCCGAGGAAGGCCCGTTTTATCCGCCTAAATTGCCGCTGGACACCGACAACGACCTGATTATCGTCAACAATTCGATCACGCCGGCCGTAGGCCAGATCGCGCACGTGAGCGGCCGCCTGGTTGACGCCAGCGGCAGCCCAATTCGCAACGCCACCGTCGAGATTTGGGAGGTCGATAGCATGGGCGTTTATCTGGCCGACCGCCCGCAGCAGGCCAAGTACGACCCGAATTTCCAGGGCTTTGGGCGATTCTTGACAGGATCGACTGGCGAGTATTATTTCCGCGCCATCAAGCCCGTGAGTTATCCGGGCCGCCGCGCGCCGCACATCCATTTCAAGATCCGGCGCAAGGGCCAGGAGCCGTGGAACACGCAATTGTTCGTCAAGGGCGAACCGGGCAACGAGCAGGACGGCATCTACAACCGCATCGGCGACGCCCAGGCGCGCGCCTCTGTCACCGTCGATTTTGTCCCGCTGCCGGACTCCCGCATCAGCGAAGTCGCCGCGCGCTTCGACATTGTCTTGGCGGCGGATTCGGCAAGCTGACTCCGAGCCATCGATCCTCACGCCTTCTTCGGTTTCCAGCCGGGGCCGCGCACGACCTGGCCTGGTTTGGCGCCTGTGTGCTCGCCGTTTTGGATCACGGGCACGCCGTTGACCAGAACGTGAATCACCCCGGTCGCGTATTGGTGCGGCTTTTCGTAAGTGGCATGATCCTGGATGGTGGCGGGATCAAACACCACCACGTCCGCGTAATACCCGGTCTTGAGCCGGCCGCGGCGGTCCAGCTTGAGGTTGCCGGCCGGCAACGAAGTCAGCCGTCGCACGGCTTCTGTCAAGGATATTATTTTCTCATCGCGCGCGTATTTGCCCAGCAAACGCGCAAAAGTCCCGTAGGCGCGCGGATGCGGATTGGATTTCAGAAACACTCCCTCGGCCGCGATCGATCCGGCGTCCGAATCAAAACTCACCCAAGGCAAGGCAATTTCCTTGCGCACGTTTTCCTCCGACATCAGAAAAAAGATCGTGCCTACGCGGCTGCCGTCCTCGATCACGAGGTCCATGGCCGTATCAATGGGCGAAGCGCCGCGCATCCGCGCCACCTCGCCCAGCGTCTTGCCGGTGAGCGGCTTGAGTTTGGCGCTCCGGAAACCGGCCAGCAAAATATTTTCCGGCGAACCGGCGTCGAGAAAAAAGTTCTCCCATTTGTCGCTCGGCGTAATTATTTCGCTGCGCAAACGTTCGCGCACGGCGGGGTCCTTGAGCCGTTCGGCCCACGCCGCGTAACCTCCCTCCTGCACCCACGGCGGCATCATCGCGTCCAGCCCGGTCGAACCGGCCGTGTAAGGATACATGTCGGCCGTGATGCTCAATCCGCTTCGCCGCGCCTCTTCGATTTTGGCGATGGCGCCGTCGAGCTTGCCCCAGTTGGCGCTGCCGGCGGCCTTCAAATGGTAAATCTCCGCCCGGATATTGGCCGCCCGCGCGATGCGCAGGAACTCATCCAGCGCGCCCAGGAAATCATTCCCCTCGCTGCGAAGATGCGAGACATACATCCCATCATATTCCGCGGCGACCTTGGCCAGCGCGATCAACTCGTCCGTCTTGGCGTAAAACGCCGGCGTGTAAATCAGCGCCGAAGACAAGCCCATCGCGCCTTCTTCCATCGCCTGGCGCACCAGACGTTTCATTCGCTCCAACTCCTTCGCCGTCGGCGGACGGTCGGCGTAACCGATCTCGTGGATGCGCGCCGTCGTTGCGCCCATGAACGAGGCGACATTGCAGGAGACGCCTCGACGCGCCAGGAATTCCAGATACTGGCCCAAGGTCGTCCACGCCACCTTGAACTCGATGTCGCCCTGGGCGTCGCGGAGCGATTTTTTCATCTTGACAGTGAGCGGCCCCATCGATTCGCCCTCGCCCATGACCTCCAAGGTCACCCCTTGGCGCAGGTCGCTTTGCGATCGGCCATCCTCGATCAGAGAATCCGTCGCCCAACTGAGCATGTTGATAAAACCCGGAGCGACCGCCAGCCCGCGCGCGTCAATTTCCACCTTGGCCTTCGCGCCGGCCAGATTCCCGATAGCGACGATCTTGTCTCCAAGAATGGCAATATCGCCCGTGAAAGGCTTTGCCCCCGAACCATCATAAACGGTGCCGTTGCGGATAATGAGGTCAAAAGTGGAATCCGCCGCGTGCAAAGCCACGCCTGAAACCACCAGAGACAGGAGCCAAAAAGGAATCTGCATACCCATCAAGTTCAAGCGTCAAGCGTTGAAAGTTCAAGATTTTTCAACCCCGAAATTCCTCAGGCCAAGAGTGATCTCGCGAATCATTAGTTCTTCGGGACCGCCGTCGCCTTGCCGCGCCAACCTGTTCGCCATAGCGGTTTGACTGGGTTTGACCCGGTTTGACCAGGCTGCCATCCGCCGACCTCTTTCCGCATCGGACTGTCCAATTTCGGGACACGCCAACCGCCCCGCAGGTTTGATTTGGTTTGATCCGGTTTGACCGGGCTGTCGCCTGAATCGATTGGCGTCTATTCGCGTCCATTCGCGGGTGACCAAGTTTGATCAAGTTTGATTGGGTTTTAAAACCCCGCCGAACCCCATTCTGCTCCCGTGCAACTCCGTGTGCCATAGGTACTTCCCCCTCACAGGTTTGATTTGGTTTGATTTGGTTTGATCCGGTTTGATTGGGTCTGTGCGCTTTTAGCGGACGACGAAGGACCGCTTCGATGCCCGACAAAAGCGCGGAATCAACCCAAACAACGCTGGAAATCAACGACTTGCGTGATTTCGAGCGCCCCCCGTCTCCCCCGAGGTTCTGTCTCACCTTCCGCGGTGAGCCTGAATTCAGCGAATGTGATCAGCCACGAAGGAACAAGAGAAATGGCCAACCGTTCATCCTTCATCCTTCATACTTTAGCCTTTAGCCTTCAACCTTTAGCCTTTCCCTTTTCCGGTCCCAAAAATTTCAAAGAACAGGCGCCTGTGCGCCTCACACATGCCATACTACCACGCATTGATGGGAAAGTCACACAAACGATCCAAATTTTTCGCCCCTGCCTCTTTTCTGCCAAACTTCGGCTCCTCTGCGCGCTCGATTTGATTGGACATCGCACAAGCGTTTATGCGATATTCCATTTGCAGGTCAGCCCATGGTTTAAAGAGGACGCCCGCCGCGGTGGCAGGCCGCAAAGGCGGGAACCTCGAACCTGGGATCTGCAACAAAAACCAGAACCATGAGCGTGACGCTTCAAGTCGATTTGCCAGCCGCCCTCATCGAAGAAGCGCGAAAAAGCGGGTTGCTTGAATCCGAGCGACTGGCGGAATTGCTGCATGAAGAGCTTCGCCGCCAGGGCACCCGCAAGGACTTGGGCCGGACGCCCCACGAACTGCGCTTTCTCCCTGGGGAATGGAGGACCACCGAGGAAATCCAGGCCGAAATGGACATCGAGATGGCCGACCGGCAAGAGCGCGAGCGCAGTCGTTGACATCAACAACGTTGAAATTAGGGCGAGCGGACGACGTAAAAGCGTTCACTATTCGTGGCCTGCGCGTCGGTGAACTGGTATTGCCCGGGAGGACTTTCCGTGGGGGGGCCGACCGCCACCCATTCGCTTAACGGCAACGACAGGTTAGTGGTAGCCAGTATTGTGAAGGAAGCACTTGGAATGCTGGTGAACGTAAACTCGACAATCCCGTTTCCGAGCAATTGAACACTTCCCACCGCCATCGATGTGCCGATCGTTCTTTGCATGATGGGAATGGTCTGGCCGAGCAACGTGATATTAGCTGTGCGGGCCAGGCCATTATTGGCGGTGAAATCGAAACTGACTGCCCCGTTGGCGATTCCGCCGATCGTTAGCCAGGGCTGGCCGCTGACGGGAGCAAATGGGGGCAGCAGATCGGTCGTGGCTGGCAGTACCACTGGCAATACATCGGTACCGGCGGCCAGACTTTCCGTCTTGGGGGTCGGGTCCACGAAGGCGCGCGGCAATTCTTTGATCGCTTGATTATCGGTGTCGGCAATGTAAAGATTGCCCGCGCCATCCACCCCCACGCCGTACGGGTAAGACAATCCCGAAGACACCAATGCAGTCACAGTATTACCAGACATCGTCCACTTTTTGATCATCCCGTTGCCCGTATCCGCGGCGTAAACATTTCCTGCTCCGTCCACCGCCACGTCCTCCGGTGTGCTCAATCCCGAGAAGGCCAACGTCGTCACGTTGCTGTTGGCTGCAATCCACTCCTTGATCGCGTTGTTGCCGGTGTCGGCGATATAGACATTGCCGGCAGCGTCCACGGCAACTCCGCCTGGATAAGACAATCCGGAGGACACCAATACAGTCACGGCGGCGTTGGTCAACGTCCACTCCTTGATAGCGCTGTTGCCGGTATCCGCGACATAAACATTCCCCGCCCTGTCCACCGCCACACCTTCGGGGGTATTCAGGCCCGTCGAGACCAATGCAGTCACGTTGCTGTTAGCCGCCGTCCACATTTTGATGGCGTTGTTGCCGGAGTCGGTGAAATAAATATTGCCCGCGCTGTCGAACGCTACGCCAGAAGGACTGTTCAATCCAGTAACCACCAAGGTGCCAACGGAATCGCTGGTCGGCGTCCACATCTTGATAACGTTGTTGAAGGTGTCGGCGATGCAGACGCCGCCCTGGCCGTTCGCAGCCACTCCATGAGGGGCGTTTAGTCCCGAAGAAACCACCGCGGTGACGATTCCAGCCAGCACATAGCTTGAACCGGCCTGGGTAATAGTCAGCGTCCGGCCAGCGAAGGAGAGAGTCCCGGTGCGCGTTGAGCCGGGGTTGGCATCGTAACTGAAAACCACATTGGTACTGCCGGCGCCGCCTTGATTTGCCAGGCTCAGATGCAGCCAGGCAGCATTCGGCGCAGCCATCCATTCCGCGTTGGCCGGAGTCACCGCCAGAACGACACTATCGCTTCCCGCTGATGGCCCTTCCCAGAGCGAATTGAGGCCAAGCAAAACTACGGAAGCCGATTGAATAACCGTCAGCGCTTGCCCCGCGACGATAATGGCACCGGAACGCACGGCGCCTGGATTGGCATCAAAACTGAAATCTAAATTCGTGCTGCCGACGCCGCTCTGATTTGCCAGACTCACATGCAGCCAGGGGACATCGGCCGTAGCCGTCCAAACGGCGGTGTTTGGGTTCACTAACAGAAAGACGCTGTCACTCCCCGCAGTTGATCCCTCAAAAAGGGAATTGGTGGAGAAGACAAAGGTGACAGTACTTTGCGTGATGGAAATGCTCTGGCCCAACACGGTGAGGTTAGCGGTCCTGTTTGAACTCGCGGCGGTGAATGAGTAGCTGACCACGCCGTTGGTTATTCCGACTACGGTCAGCCAAGTCGCGTCACTGGTGGGCATAAATGGACCAATCAGGTTTTCAGTGCTGGGCAGCACGACCGGCAAAAGGTCCAAACCCGCGCCCGCGCCTTCCATCTTGGGAGTTGGGTCCACAAAGGTGCGCGGCAATTCTTTGATCGCATTGTCGCGTTCGTCAGCAACATAGATATTGCCCGTGCTGTCCACGGCAACGCCCGTTTCATTGCTCAGTCCGCTCGATATCCAGTTGGTCAAGGTACTATTGGCCGCGGCCCATTTCACGATCGCCTTGTCGTCAAAATCTGCCACATAGACATTACCCGAGCCGTCCACCGCCACGCCTAGGGGTAAGCCCACGCTCGCAGACAACACGGACGCTTCGCCGGTGTCCACATTCCATTTCCAGACAGCGAAAGGGCTTAGGTCATAGTCGCTGGAATAATAGACATTGCCCGCACCGTCCACGGCCACGCCTTCTGGTGAGGTCCCACTCAGTGAGACTAACGTGGTTAAGTTGCTGTTGGCCGCCGTCCATACCTTTATGGCGTCGTCGTCAGTGTCGGCTATATAGATATTGTCCCCTCCATCCACCGCCAAGTTAACAGGATAAGACAATCCGGAGCTCACCAACGTGGTGACATTGCTGTTAGCCACCGTCCACTCTTTGATTGCGTTGTTACCCGTGTCGGCGATATAGACGTTCCCTGCGCCGTCCACGGCCACACCCTGGGGATTGTCCAAGCCCGAGGAAACCAAGCTGGTCACCACGTTGTCAGCCTTGTTCCACTTGTAGATCGCGCTGTCACTGTAATCCGCCACATAGACATTGCCCGCGCCGTCCACCGCCACGCCGGCAGGATAAGACAACCCGTTGGACACCAATGTAGTTAATGCTCCTGCCTGGACGTAAGTTGAACCGGCCTGAGTGACAGTGACGGTTTGACCGGCAATGCTAAGGGTGCCGAAGCGGGTCTCACCCGGATTCGCATCGTAATCGAAAATGACATTCGTGCTACCCAGGCCGCTTTGATTCAGGTGCAGCCAAAGGGCGTTGGCTGAGGCGGTCCATGGTCCAAAATACGTGCTCACACCCAGAACGACGCTATCGGTTCCCAGAGTCGGCCCCTCCAGCAGTGAGGTTGTGCCGAGGGAATAGCTGAAGGACTCGGCGCCTTGCGCGACTGGTATGGTCTGGCCGAGCACCGTGAGGTAACCTGTGCGGTTGGTAGTGCTGGCGGAAAACGAAAAACTCACTACGCCGTTCGTAACGCCCGTGATCGTTAGCCAAGGCTGATGGCTGAGGGGTGCAAAAGACCCTTGCAGAACCTGCGTCATTGGCAACACCGGCGGCAAGGAATCGCTGCCGGCGGCTAGACTCTCCAATCTGAGCGTCGGATCCACAAAACAACGGGTCAGCATTAAAACATCTCCATAGCCTGCAAAACCGTTACCGCTGTTCTCCACGACATAAGCATTACCTGAGACACTTACAGCCACGTCCGAGGGCCGAGTTAGCCCAGATAGCAAAGTGCTCACTGCATGATTGGCTGGCGACCAGACCTTGATCGCGTTGTTACCGGTGTCCGCAAAGTACACATTGCCAGAACCATCTACTGAAATGCTTTGGGGATTGTTCAAATTCGATGAATCCAGGGTGATCATGGTATTGTTGCCCGCCAGCAATTCCTGAATGGAATTGCTGCCAGTGTTGGCGATGTAAACATTTCCTGCCGCATCCACCGCCACGCCCTCGGGAGAATCAAGTCCCGTCGAGACTAACGTGATCAAGCTGCCGTTGGCCGCAACCCACTCCTTAACAGCATTGTCGCCGCCGTCGGCGATATAGACATTGCCCGCACTGTCCACGGCCACGCCGTAGGGATAGGACAGTTCCGAGGACACCAACGTGGTCACCACATTGTTGGAGGGCGTCCATTCAAGGAGTCCGTAGCTAACGAAGCTATCGAAATAGAAATTCCCCGATTCGTCCACCGCCAGACGTCGAATACCTTGCAATTCCTCGTTGAAAATCACGAAGGTTGTGTAGGTGGACGCTTCTATTTCGTAGATGGCGCCGTAAAAATAAAGTGTACCGGCATAATAAGTTCCAGCATAACCATTGCCGGCGCTGTCCACCGCGACGCCGTTGGGCCCTGGCCCAACGGAAGACACCCAAGTCAAATTCGTCACAGGGACATAGGTCGAGCCCGCCTGAGTGACGGTGAGTGTTTGGCCGCCGATACTAATGGAGCCAGAACGCGTGAGCCCCGGATTTGCATCAAACATAAAGATCACATTCGTGCTGCCCGCACCGTTTTGATTCGCGGCGCTGAGATGCAACCACGTGGCATTCACTGTAGCCGCCCAATTGGCGTTTGTAGGGATGATCCCTAGAACAACGCCGTCACTTCCTTCCGCTGGCCCTTCCAGGAGCGCGGTTGTGCCAAAGGAATAAATTGGACCGGCCTGGGTGACATCAAGAATCAGGCCGGCGATGGTGAGAGTGCCGGCGCGCGTAGCTCCTGTATTGGCATCGAAAGTGAACACCACAGTTGCGCTACCTGTGCCGCTTTGGTTCGCCACGCCGAGGTGCAGCCACGTTACATTCCCCGTGGCCGTCCAAGAGAGGGTTGAAGGGGTCACTGTCAAAACGACGCTGTCCGTTCCCGATAATGGTCCTTCCAAGAGGGCCGTGGTACTCAAGTATGAAGAGCCGTGCTGCTGCGTGACTGAGATGGGTCTCCCGAGCAAGGTGATGTAGCCCGTACGAGCGGGGCCATAATTGGTGGTAATGGAAAAACTTACAATATCGTTTGTGACGCCGGTGATCTTCAGCCACGGCTGGTCACTGGTCGGGGCGAACGGGGGGGTGAGCAGATTTGCAGTGGTAAGCACGACCGGCAAGACGTCCTTGGCTGCCTCGCTTGGATAGGACTTAGGAGTCGTATCCAAGAAAGCGTTCGGCAATTCTTGGACGGAGTTATTTCCTGAATCACCGACATACATGTTTCCTGCCGCGTCCACTGCGACGCCAATCGGAGAACTCAATCCCGAAGAAACGAGCGTCGTCAAAATACGGTCGGCTGCTATCCATTTCCTAATCGTCGAGGCGCCATAGTCGGCAATATAAACATTTCCCGATCCATCGACTGCGACACCGAATGGCTCGCCCAAGCCTGAAGACACCAACGTCGTAACGTTGGTGCTATTCGGATTGCATTCGACGATGACGTTTGGGAGGACGGCGCAGTAAAGGTTGTCAGCGGCGTCGCAGGCCAGGCCTACGAGCTCGCCTCCGACGGATATCGAAGAAAAAACAGTGTCATTCGTTGGCGTCCATCCCAAGATTGATCCGCCGAATAAATTTACGTCAAAAATATTTCCCGCCGCGTCAGCGGCTACACCAAAAGGAGTATCCACACCAGGAAATGGCAAGGTGAACACGGAGTTGCTCGCGGCAATCCACTCAACGATCGTACTGGCATCGGTATCGGTAACATAGACGTTGCCAGCGCCATCCACAGCCAGGCCACGCGGTTGCTCCATCCCGTCAAGCAGTGGAGTGACCGTCGCGCTGGTCGGGGTCCACCTTTTTACCGTACCGTCGCCAAAGTCAGCAAAATCGACATTGCCCGCACCGTCCACTCCCACGCCAGAGGGTTCAGACAGCCCCGAGACTAAGTTAATGAGCACACCGGCCGCGACATAGGTCGAACCGGCTTGGGTGACGGTGAGCGCCTGGCCGGCAATGGTGAGAGTGCCTGAGCGCGTCGCCCCCGAATTGGCATCATAACTGAAAATGACGTTCGTGCTGCCTGTGCCACTTTGATTGGCCGGGCTGAGATGCAACCAGTTCGTATTCGCTGTCGCTGTCCACGTTGCTGACGCGGGAGTGACTGCAAGGACAACGCTATTGGTTCCGGCAGCCGGCCCCACCACAAGCGCGGTCGTCCCCCAGGCATAATTGGTGGTTTGCGCCTGCGCGGCGCCTGAGGCAAGCCAGAACAGCGCGAGCAAAAAACCGCTGCAAAAAGCAAAACCGCCAGGACAGCGGGAGTTCGAACAGCCGGCCCTGCGCTCAACGATTTTCCCATAGGCTTGCTTGTGTCTCAGGTGCATCATAACCATCAGATTTTATGGGGAGACCACCCTGAAGAAACGGCTGCCCTCATTGATCACGGGAAATGAGTCATTCACATATCCAGCGGCGCTGATAGCGTTAGTGGTGATGGGCGTCCAGGCGGTGAAATTGGTCGATGTCTCGATCCGGAAGCTTTGACCGTTGGTTCCTGCAAAAATAAAATTTAGCGAATTGGCCAAGGCACGTCCCAAGGTAATCGTGTTCATGTGGTACGCCTGAAAATTGACGCCAGTCTGGTTCGATTGCAGGCTGACGGTTTGGAAAGCTGGTGCAAACACGTAATTGATATTGCTGGGCGAAATCAAAAACGAAGCGTCATCAACCGAAAACGAATAACCGCCGCCATTAGTGGTCAATGTCGATTCACGTCCTGAAATGACAGTTACTTCGTCGCCAGGCACCAGCCCTGCGATCTGCCCCGAAACATTGACGGAATGATTGTCTTCGAAAGCGCCGATATCGGGTGCCGGGCCAAAGGGCCGGGGAACTCCGCGCTGATCGGTGGCCGGGAAATCGGCCAGATCGGCGGCATCAATCGCGGGGCTGCCCGGCAACAAGGCCATCGTGGGCGTAGGCCCGCCATAATTTTCCAAAGGGGCCAGGTCGGGATTGACGCCATTCAAACTTGTGGAATTTGTCAATTCGTTCTCCACAATGGAATCGATGTTGTTGCCCGCATCGAGCATCGTCCCGGAAAGATTAGTGTCGGAGGAAGAGTTGGGACTGAAGATTGAATTCTTGAGAGTCACAGCGCCCCCAAGATTCACAACAGAGTCGCCCTGCCCAATCCCCGCTGCGCCGGGAGAACCGGGCGATCCGGAAGTTGTTTCGGTAGCAGAACCTCCCGCGCCCCCGGCGCCTCCGGCCCCAGCCGCCGCCGCCTTGTCCCCCGTTCCCTCCATTGCCATCTTGACCGCCTGTCCCAGGCAGTGCGAAACTTCCCGCTCCCCCTGCGCCGCCCGTTCCTCCGAAGGCGCTATTGCTCCAAAAAGTATCATTGACAAGGATCGAAGAGCCGCCAAGGCAGCAGACTGCGCCCCCGCCAACAGTACCACCTTTGGCGCCCCCACCGCCAGAGTAGACATAATAGAAAACGAACTCAGCGCCGCCCTGTCCGCCTTGGCCGCCCGTCGCTACATTCTGGGCGAACGTGTTGTTGGATGCCACGAGGCTGCCAATATTGCAGAGAGCGCCGCCGTTGGCCCCTCCGCCTGGGGCCCCACCAAAATTTGCAGAATTTTCGTAGGATCCGCCCTGTCCGCCGGTGGCACTGTTATTGGAGAAGACACAGTTGATGAACGTCGCCTGGTTGGCATTAAAAATGGCGCCGCCGTTTCCGACTCCGCCGCTCGTTACGCCAACGACAGCCTCAGACTCCCCTATTGCGCCTGCGGCGTAGTTTCCGACAAAAGAACAGCTCCAAGCCATCACTAGACCCGTGTTATAAATCGCCCCCCCTTCAGCTTCGGCTCCTCCGGAATAATTAGTACCTCCGTCTGCTCCGTTATCGACAAATACACAGCCCGTCATTTGCAGAGTCCCAGCGTTGGTAATTGCGCCTCCGTGGCCACCGTCCAGCCAGGACTCATAAAAGGACCAAAATTCGGCATGCCCTTCAGCCAGGGTCAAATTTGTCATGGCCAGCGTCGTGTTGGAATTGACGATAAAAATCTGGACCGAGTTACTGCCGCTGATGACCACGTTATGGCCTGTGCCGTCAAGCACGGTGTTGTTGGACACCACGATGGTGGTCGTGAGATAGATCGTTCCGTCCACCGCAAAAGTCACCGCTCCGCCATCGGCCAATGCCGCCACCAATGAACTTTCTTTGGCAGAAGTTACCACACCGGCCGCAAAAGTCCCGTAGGAGAAACATAGAATCATCATCAGCCCCACAAAGGCAGGAACACCAGAATGATGAATCCCAGGCATCTTTTTTTTATCTTGACCCATTTTTCAACAAATGCAAGCACAATACTGACGCAAGACGCGATCCTGCAAATCGGCGGCGGCAAATCGAACGCCGCCCGCCGGCCAGAGTATCACGCGCAAGGTTCTTGGCTTGTAGTTAAACCAGGCGCAAGCTTCAGTTGGACGGCAAATGGGGGAGGGGAATTGCCCGATACCACCGCGCCGCGACGTGGGCGGAGTTGGGGTCGGCGAAGTTTATCGACCCGCCGACGACCTGGTTGGTGCAGACCGGAGTCCAACTAAGGCAGTTGGTGGAGTAATCTACGCGGAACCACGCTCCGTCAGGCCCATTCATGCTTAGACAAAACGTATGGCCGCCCAGCATCCTTCCAGTCAATAAGAACGTATGGCCGCCCGGCACGCCTCCAGTCAATACCGGTTGCGGCGATTCGCTGTCAATAATCAGGGCTTCGGCGCTCGGCGGAAAACCGACAAGATATGCCGGCGTGCTGTTCGTCGAGGGGCTTAAGCTCAGAATCACTGTGCTGGGGGCAAAGTTAGTGTCATTGTTGGTCGGGTTGTCGATGGGAACGATGGTGATCATCGCTTCCGTTTGCCCGGCCGGAATGTCCACCGTCCCTGGCAGAGCCACGTAGTCAACGCCGTTGCTGGCTGTGCCGCTAATGGTGTATGCGACCGTCAGATCGTCATTCGTCTCGCCCCAGCGGCTGACGGCAAACGTGGCGTCTTCAGGCCCGCAGTTGGTGAACCAGCACAAACGAGCGGCGGGCGACATCCAATTGCTCCACGTCGGCGGCGTATTGGGAATTGGATTGGTCAGGCCGAGCCACGGCCAGCAGTTTGTGCCTTCAACGGCGATGGGGTCCGTGGCCACAATGTTCACCACATCCGGCCCATTGGTCGGCGGTGGCGACTGCGTTACGACGGTGATATCCACCGGCAGCGATGTGGTCGAGTTGCCTGTGCTAAAGACGGCCACAGCGGTCAGGACGTAGGAATCCGCGGGAGCGTTGCTCCAGATCAACTCGAATGTGTTCGTCGGAAAAACGGGCCATATCGGAAGATTCGTCGTAACCGGTCCCGGCTCCGGCCCGGGAAACAGAACCGGCAGGCCGAAACCAAGGCTGTTGGTTCCCGCAAAAAACTGGACGTTCGAAACAGACCCGCCGCCATCATCCGCGTAAGCCAGAAGCGCGATATTGACCGGCGCGCGGAAGACCGAATTGTTGGGCGGACTGGTGATCCGCACCAGAGGCGGATAATTCGTGATGACGATGATGGACACTGGGATGGAGACGATTGATTGGCCATTCGTATCCGTCGCGACGGCCGTCAGGAAATGAATTCCGACGGGGGCATTGCTCCAGGTCAGAAAATAAGCCAGGCTGCCCGGAGTCAGACCGGGCGAACCGGGCGGATCCACCACCACGCCATTGCTGACAATCCCCAGGCTCGTCCAGCCATCGAAGAATTGCACGGAGGCGATGGCACCGTCTCCGGCGCTCGCACTCGCCCCGGCAATCAATTGAATATTGGCCGGCGCGCTGAACGTGGCGCCGTTGGTCGGAGAGGCAATATCCACAGAAAGGCCGCTGCTGGGTCGAACCGTGATGACCACTGGCGGCGAACCTGTTTCGCCCCATGCCAGGCCGTTGGTGGGGACGGCCTGAGCCGTCAGCGCCCACGTTCCAACCAGCGCGTTGGTCCAAGTGAACGAAAAAAGCTCCTGGTGCGACCCCGGACCGCCTACCGGCACGCCGTTGGAGACCGTCCCCAGGTTGATCGCGTACGGCGGCAATGGGCCCGGGCCGCCCGGCGCGGCTATGAACACAACGTAAGCGACGTCGATGTTGGTATCGGAGGCCACGGCCTCAATTAGCACGTTGGCCGGGGCCGTGAACGACGAGCCGTTACTCGGCGCCGTGACAGAGATCTGGATACTTGGTATGAATGGTTGCGTGTAGGCGGAATAGACTCCGGTCAAAAGCAATAAAGCGCCGGCCCAGGAACTCATCGGCCATCCTGCCAAAGCGAGTAATTTCATACTTCTGTCTCCTTACTTTGAATTTCTGACTGCGGACTTGAGCATACGCGTGTTTGCCGGACAAAGTCAAGTCTGAAAAACGTAATGGGTTGTTGATCCCTTGTCAAGGTTGTTTACTCTCCCGCCATGTCGAACAATAGCCGCACTCGCCAACGCGATTTTGCGCATGACCTCGTCTTGCCTGCGCTGCTTTTTGCGTCGTTGGGTGGAATGACCTGGGCCGTCCGTGGCTGCTCTGGATTCGGGGCGTTGAATGGCTGTGTTTTTGCAGGAGTGACGTGGGGCGCGGCGTGGTGGTTCATAGCACGTGATCCCAGCGGGCGGCAGTCGCGCCGATACGCCTCCGGCTGGATCATCCTGGCCGTGACCGTGGGCGTTGGCCTCTCCGGCGCAAGAGGGTGGATGCAATGGCCGAGCTTTTTCAACGGTCGCCTCCAAACTAATGCCCCAGCGGGGAGATGGGTTCCAATCCCGCGGATGTACGGCTTTATTTGGCTGTTCATCGCCGGAGTGCCGTGGGCGGGAATCGGGGCATGCCTTTTGGCCTGGTGCGGCTCGCGGCGTCCCACGCGCGCCTGGCAGTGGGCGCTGCGCCTGGCGTGCGGGTTCGGCGTCTCCTATTTGGCGTTGTTCCTGTTCAACCATTTCCCGGAATTCTTCCTGCCTCTTTACAAGACCCTCAAGGCGCAGTACATGGACTTTGAGTCGAATCCGAATTTGGGCAGATTGACCAACGACAATCGTGCCGCAATCAGGCACCTGGGCTTATACCTGGGCTTTGTGCTATTCGAATTGGGCCGCAAAGACTGGAAAAACGTGATGCTAATTTTGACGGTCGGCCTCGTCAATGGCCTGGGCTGGGCCTTATGTCAGAACTGGCAATGGGCGGCGTCGGTGTGGCCGGGCGCCAGTTTTAACTTCTGGCGTTGTTGGGAGTCTTCTGGCGGGATCAGTATTGGGATTGCTTATGGCCTGGCGTACTACCTTGTCAATCGCAGGATGTCCGAAGAGGAGAGAGCGCTGCAAGGGAGAGGTTTGGCGAACGGACGGTTGAGCCTCGAATGGTTGATCGTTTATCTTGGCCTGCTATCGGTCACGGGCTTCTTCTTCGTCGAGGAATTGCACGGTTGGTGGGGCGCCGTGTATTTCGACCTCGGTGGCGCCTTCGGTGTTGGTTATTACCTGCTCAGCCGCAGATTGCCGGAGAAACGGCTCGCGGGACCGCCGGAGCCGTGTGAAGATCCCAATCTCGAACGGCTGGGGGCTTATCTTGGCCAGCTGCTTGGGCTGGGAATGTCCATCCGGAATGGGTTGAAAGGCTGGTTCAATATCTATAAAGGGAATGAAGAGTATTGGGATGGTGTGTTATGGAATATTGCCGGGCCACTGATGCTCTTGTGCCTGTTGGTGATCCTGGCGAGGATACTTTTGCGGCCGTTGCCCAGGAACTTTCAGGGAGACGCATTCCCGCGCGCTTATCGGCTGATCTGGCTTGTGCTGATCGTGCAGAACGTCATCGCTCAACTGATCACCGGCCCTCTTTCATCCTGGCAGGAGGTGGCCTTCAGCATTTATTACCTGCTTCTGTTTTTCATCAGCGCTACGATTTTGTATCATTTTCATTACACCAAACTTAGTATGTAATCGTCACCGTGCCACCCGCCAGCGAAATGCTGGCGATATTAACCGGCGCCATGGCCTCCAGGCGATAGAACAGGGAGAGCCCCGCCGTCGGGATCGTGATCGTCCGCGTGTTAACGTTGACGGTGGCCGTGAGGTCATCGACAAAAGGCCCAGTGACGGCAGGCGAAGATTGGAGCGTCACCTCACACTATCGTAGGAGCCGTCGCCTGGTGTCCCGCCCCTCGTCAAACGCAGCGTGTTGGTGCCGGACAAGCTCACGATCGCGCACAGACCGTTGGTGTCCAGCAGCGGAACATATTTGAAATTGGAATAGCGAATCTGGTCCGGAACACTGAATGTGCCAAGGTCCGACACGGTCTGGTGCTGATGCTTATGAAAATGGTTCCTGCGGCGTGGGTAAGGGTGCCGTGGTTCATAACAGGATTGGGTTCATCGGAACCATCATTGACAAGTATCCGTTTGCGCGTCAAGGAAAAATTCCGAGATTTTCCTTGCGCCAAACAGTCCAAAGCCGTTAAGAATATGCTCCATGACAATGTCCTTCATGCTCACTGTGGGCATGGGGGTTAGTCCTGTAATGGCGACAGGTTTCATGGATGCATTTTTTGCGTCAAATGCGTCATAGTTCCAGGACTGATTTCACCCACGAAACATCCACATAAATACAGCATCCTATGAAAATGTGCCGAACTATAACATCGAAGGTCTTGGTAGTGACCGCCAGTTTGGCGTTGGCTTGCTGCCCGGGCGCTGCCAACGCCCAAACCGCCACCATCCACATGCCCCCCGGCGCCATCCAAATCGATGGCTCCTCGACGGACACAAACCTCGACTGGGGCATCATGTGGAATGGGTATTTGGGGGCTGGGGGTAGCGCTACCGAGGTATATACTAATGGGTTCTCTTCCAGCAACAGTATCCCCGGCTCCATCCATGTCACTATTCTCTTATCGGGGGACGCTGCCTCGAACGCCCCCACCGGCCCTGACGGCGGAGCCGCCAATCTCGCCGTCGGCGATTTTATTACGCCCGGCATCGGGTATAATCCTAATTTGAATGCCAATCAAACCAATGAAGTGGACTTCTCCCAGTACTCCGCCCTGAGCTTTGACATATGGGTCAACATCAACACCTCTTCCAACAGCGCCATCCCGATCAATCTTTATGACTGGTATGGTGATAGTGTCCAAATCGGAAGTGTGCCAATCCCTGCCACGAATGGCTGGCAGCATTTTTCCTTCCCGATAGGGTTGGAGTTCAGCTTCAATGATACCAACGCTCCGCCTCCTAATGGCACGGCCTGGGGTTTTTATAACTGGTACGAAACCAACCCTCCGGCCTGCGAGGATTTCTATATCGATAATGTCCAACTCGTTGGCGAACCCGCCTTCCCGCCACCGACGCTGACGCCGCCCGTCAATGCAATTCAAGGACTTAATGTATTTGCCAGCACGGAAGAAGATTCCATCTGGGATGAACAAATGGTGATGCTGGTGACGAATAATGGATTATCCTGGGTGGGCCGGGCCAGCGCCGCCCATCCGGTCAGCTACTCTTTTGCGATGGATGGTTTCCCCGCCAACTGCCCTTGGGCCGCCGAGGCCTATTTGTTTCTGATTCCCAATGCGAGCGCTGAGGAAAACGCGCCGGATTGGATTGAAGCCAATGGCGTCACCGTGAGTGTCAACAGCACCGGCGGCGGCGGCGTCATGAACTTCGCCTACAAGGTCAATGATCCGGAAGACGACTCAATGTATTGGAGCCTCAGCCCCTACACCAATGCCCCGGGAAGCTGCAATGGTGCGACGAATTGTATTGAGACCGGCAATTTAGCCACCGTCACGAGTGCGAAGCTTTTTGGCACTTGGACCGTCACGTTCACCTCCGACACAGACGGCATGCTGACCGCGCCTGATGGCACGACCACCAACTTTGTATTCCCTTCTTACAATGTGAGCTACTTTGCCGAAACGAATGGCTTCAATGTGTATCTGGGCTACGAGGCAAACGACACCAACGCCATCAATCAAGCCGTGGTCTATTCGAGCTTCGCCGTATCCAACGTGCCGTCAGCCTGCAGCGACAACTTTTTGGCTGATACCTCGTTGAACACGAGTCTCTGGACCTCTTCTTATTCAATTGGCCCCGAGGGCGTGCTCATCGTGTCCTCGAACGCGCCCTACTGGGTGGCGTGGACCATTCCGGCACGCGGGTTCTCTTTGGTGGACAGCGCCAGCCTGGGGACCGGTGCGTTGTGGAACGATGTCACCACCTATGTGCCCATTCCGATGTATTATCTCAGTCAGCAGTTGATTTCCACCAACGACCTGACCGGCACCAATGCGGAATTCTTCGCCCTGATCAAGCGGACACCGACTCAACTGCTCGTCTTGTTGCCGGGCGAGACCAACGCGCCAAACACAGCCACAGGCAAGAAGGGAACGCCCACTTCGATCGATCTGTATAGCGGCACGGATGGGCAGGTCCCCATCACCGTTCTGGCCGTTGACTCCCACTGGAACCCCGTCGGTGGCGTCACTGACTCCATCACCATCACTTCCTCGGATCCCAATGGGTACGCGAACGGTTCCAATCCCGCGCCGCTCAGCAATGGCTCCGAGCAATTTAGCTGGTCCTTCGGGAGCGCAGGCACCCAGACACTTACGGCGACGGATACCACAAACCCGAGCCTTAAGCCGAATACCGACACGGTTTTGGTCCTTGACCAATAACGTGGAATAACTGTTGCTTAATGCCATCAATGAAAAATCCTCGTTGCCTCCTACTCTGGTTGCTGGTTGGGCTGTCGCCGTTTCGAGCGCTGGCTCAGACGAGCGACACCAACCCGCTCTCGCCCGTCTTCACCGCCGCTCTGAATCAGGTGGCCGCGCTGGTCGAGCCGGCCACCAACGAACCACCGCGCACTTTCACCACCACGCTCAAAATCCTCAAAGCCGACGGGCTCCCCAAAGAGCTGTCAGGCAGCCAATTGGCGCTGGCAATCCAAGCTCCCGATCACGTGCGCGTTGCGGGCGCCTTGGACGACCAGCAGTGGGTCGTGTGCCGGGACGGGCAGGAAGTGTGGATCAACGCGGTGACGAAAAAATTCGGGTTGCTGGGTTCGCCCGATATCCGGCCCTTTGCGAACGCCCCGGACGGCAAAGAAACCTCGCCGCTCGAGACGCTGAAACTGCCGCTTGCGCGCGAACAACTTCTTTTGCTGCCGCTATTGACCGACCTCGAATCTCTCCCTGCGGACAATGTCGGCGGAACTCCCTGCCGGGTTTTCACTGTCAAAGCCAAACCCGCAGCGATCGCCGCCCTCAAACTGCCGCGCGGCACACTCCAACTCTGGGTGCGCGAGACGGACAGTTTCCCTTTGCGGCTGGCTTACCGCGAAGGCGCAACCAGCCTCCAGGTTGAGCTGCTGCAGCCGCAATTCAGCGCTCCATGGCCGGAGGAACAATGGAAGCTCTCCACCAGCGGCGGCGAGCACCTCGAGTCGGTCGCCCGCTCGCACCTGACGCGGTTCTTGGAGGTGTCCCTGGCAATGCTGGGAGAAAAGGCGCCCGCCCTCGGCCCGGCCAGTGGCGAGCACCGCGTCCTCGCCCGCGAAGGCGGGGGCAGATTGGAAATGAGGGATGGCACCCGGGTGTTGTTCCTCAAGGGCATACCCGAGGAGATGGGCCGCCAGCATGGCAAATTGATGCAGCCGCAAATTCGCGATCTGGTCAACCATATTTTGTACGGCGTCGGCGTCGGCAGCTCCTTCGAGAAAGGACGCTGGTTTGTCGGCGAAATCGAGTCCGCCCAAAAACGGCTGGCGCCTTTCATGGACCAGCGCTATTGCCGGGAAATGGACGCCTTGGCCGACGGCAGCGGCCTTGCGCGCGAGGAGGTCCGGCTGGCGAACTTTTTCCCGGAGTTGTTTCATTGCAGCGGCTTCGCCCTTTTCGGCAAAGCGACCGAAGATGGCCGGCTCTACCACGGTCGCATCCTCGATTACCTTCGCGGGTTGGGACTGGAGCAAAATGCCGTCGTCATGGTCTTTCAGCCTGAGCGCGGCAACGCCTGGGTCAATGTGGGCTACGCCGGCTTCATCGGATCGGTCACGGCCATGAACGAAAAGCACCTGGCCATCGGTGAAATGGGCGGAGGCGGCCAAGGCAACTGGGACGGAAAACCCATGGCCGAACTGGTGCGCGAGGTGATGGAAAAGGCCGACACACTGGAGGAGGCCATCGAAATCATGCGCCAAGGGCCGCGCACCTGCCAGTATTACTACGTCATCTCCGACGCCAAAAGCCGGCGCGCCGTCGGCATCGCCGCCACGCCGGAGACATTCGAGATCGTCTGGCCGGGCCAAAGCCATCCTTTGCTGCCCCATGGAATCCCTGACACGGTGCTGATGTCCGCCGGCGACCGCTACGAGGAACTGGCCCGCCGCGTCGAGGCCGGCTATGGCGCCTTCAACGCCGAGCGCGCCCGCGCGCTCATGGAACGGCCCGTTTGTATGACCTCTAATATCCATTGCGCTCTCTTCGCGCCCGACACCCTGGATTTCTGGGTGGCCAATGCCGACTCCGAGCACCCAGCCGCCCACACCCGCTACACCCGCTACAACCTCGCCCAACTGCTCCAACCTGAGCCAACCCCTTAATGCTTGCCAGGCGAGCCATCAAGAAAATTTGGCTCAAGTTCCAATACCCCAAAAAAAGTAAAAAAAGCTTGAAAATTTTTTATTCGGTCGGCAAATTTATCTCAATCAAAGGCAACATCGCTCAAACAGATACGCACTATGAAAAAATTACCCATATTTTGTTTCATTGGAGTACTGGCCACAGTTTCGGCTGTTCATGCGGCAACCAATACGGTAACCACCGCTGACGGCACGGGTCCGGGCAGCTTGACCGAAGCCATAAACGCATTGCAGGATGGCGATACCGTTGCGTTCAACATCCCCGGCGCAGGAGTCCATTATATTAACACACCTACCAATGGGTATCCGCTCATTACCAACAATAACATCACCGTCGACGGCTACACTCAGCCGGGTTCGCTTGCCAATACGAATTCACTGCGCGAGCCGAACACCGCCCAACTCAATATCTGTCTGACTTCGACCAACGGCAACGCCTTGTCCATGTTAACTGCTTGCCAGGATGCCGCGGGAGTCACTTACACCAACTTCGGTTTTGCCGATACCGAAACGGCCATCCTGGGTTTCTTCCGGGCCAGCAATGCCTGGGTCAGAGGCGTGGCGTTTCTTGCCAGTCCCTTGACCGCGACGGCCGAAGCCCCTCCTGATCCGACCTTCAACAACCCCCCCGTGTCCAAGGCCATCTGCTTTGCTGTGGATGCCCCGGACGTCAGCAGCCAAGCCTGCCAGGGTTTTCACGTCAGCGGGTGCTGGTTTGGTGTGGATCCGACGAGCAATTCGGTGGCTTACTGCATAGATCCCCTCTACGGCCTCGGTCTCGAGGTAGCCACTCCCTACATTTGCATCGCAACCTATGGTAGCGGCGCCAATGTGGGCTCGAGTAATCTCTGGCCGGGGCCCGGCACCGTTGGCGTGGCTTCCAATTCCGCAAACCCCCGCGCCGAATTCAACGTCTTCGTCACCGGTTACGGGTTGGATTCTCAGGGTGGTCCTCTTCGAATTTCCGGGAATTTCTGGGGCGTGCTCCCCGACGGCGTCACCCTCGCGGACATGACCGACCTCAACGGTGGACAACAACAGGGCGATGCCTTCGCCGAATTCGGTCATTCTCACGACATCCTCATCGGCACGGATGGCAATGGCGTCAATGATGCCGATGAAGGCAACCTCTTTGGTCCTTACGCGAATGACGGATCGGATGCAGACGGCTTGGGGGAGATCGGCCCGACACAGAACAGCTCGCTCAATTTCTATTCCCCGCCACAAACGAATATCGTGATTGCCGGTAATACTTTCGGAGTGGACATAAACGGCAACTCGTTTGGGATCACCAACGACTACGAACTTGTTCAAACGTTTGATAGCACTGCCGAGGTGCGGTTCGGCAGCGATTTCAATGGCGTGAGCGATGCCTTGGAGGCGAACACGGTTGTCAACGCAAGTGGAGGATCACTATCGTTGTTTGCTTATTCCAGCGACTCCTCGACCAACACGACCTGGCTTTCGATGCGCGGCAATTCGCTCGTGAACACCATGAGCATTAGCGGCACCACGCCTCCGCTAGGTGACGGGTTGGACCCTTCCGATGGCCAATTCTGGTATGACAATTTCATCAATGCCACCAACGTCACCCCTGTGATCGACACGAATTCGACCGCGGCCATGTTGATGGGCATTTGTGGGACTCCAGTCGGCGCTCCTTTCACGAATTTGGTGGTGGACCTTTATGTGTCCGATCCGTTGGGTGATGCCGCCGGTATTCCGCAGGGAAAGACGTGGCTTGCCTCGTTCGTGGAAAGCCCGGCGGCCGCGGCGGCGGGAACATTTGCCTTCGACATAACCTCCTTGGGCCTGTCGGGCACAAAGGTGACGCTTACGGTCACATATACAAGCGACACCCAGCCGACACTCGGGGCGATCCAGCGGGCCGGCAACCAAACGACGCTCACCGTCACCGGTGGAACGGGGCCTATTTACGGCCTCAAGCAGTCATCCGTTGTGACTGGTCCGTACACTTACATCGCCGCGCAGACTGGCGCGTCCACGACCTTTACAGACAATGCCACCCCAGTCTCGTTCTACATCGCTCAGGGTGCTTCAGCCACTGGCCAAACTTCACCGTTTGCAACCTCGTTCCTAATACCCTGAGCGGCCTTCGGATTGCCAGGTTTTGAAATCTCACGGCCCGCCGCAAGGCGGGCTTTTTTATGGAGGCTTCATCTTTCGGTCTTGCTAAACTGATTTCGTCGAAAGAGAGTTTAGTTCATGACATCATCTTTGCTCGGTGGCGCAGTCTTTTGCTTGACGGTTTGTGCCAGCGTGGCCGCTGATTTCACGCCGGCAGCGCAGCAGTTTCAACAGGAGGTGGCGGATCATTTCACCGACCGTGATGGCGCCCCAACGGGTCCTGTGCAACTGGTCGATTGCGCGCCGGGCGGCGCCATCCGGGTCTTTGCCGCCGGGCAATGGTACGAGTTTGGCGCCGGACACTGGAGCCTGAATGCAGCCTTGAGGCAGCAGAACGAGAGCCGGTTCTTGTTTGCCGGCCAACAAGGACAACCGCTGGAAGCGGCCATTCCCTGGCGCGAAGTTCGCCAGATCCTGCGCGCCGGGACCACGAATTGGGTAGTCAGTTCCCATCTCTGTTTCAGCGTGCGTGAAGGCGACGACAGTGTTCTGCTCCCCTGGCCCGAGCACATGGTGATCCGGCAGATGGCTCTCTCGCCTCGCGGCATCTTGCACGCGGCTTCAAGCGATGGGCTTGTCGCATGGAACGGAAGCGCATGGCAGGCGGTCGCAGTCCGGGATGGCCTCGGGCGAGCCTGGGCGGTTGAAGACGTGCTCGGTGTTGCTTTCGATTCTTCCGGGCGCTTGTGGTTCGCCACCAAAGCCGGCGTTGGTTGCCAGACCGCGGAAGGCTGGCGTTTCTACGAAGGCAAGGACGGTCTGCCTTGGAACGATTTTACGGGTATCTCCGCGGGCGCGGACGTGGAGGTTTGGTTTACCACGCACTACGGTGTCATTAGATTTGACGGGAAAGAGTGGCAGTACCGGCAAGGTCCGCGCTGGCTCCCAAACGATGACGTTACCCAGGCAGCGGTGGATGCTCACGGCAATGCGTGGTTTGCCACGGCCGCCGGCATCGGCTGTCTGGAACGCCGGCCAATGACGCTGGCGGATAAAGCGGTGTTCTACGAGCAAGAGATTGAGCACTATATCAAACGCACGCCATTCGGTTACGTCACCGAGGCGCCGCTGCGCAGGCCGGGGGACAAGACAAGCGCGGATCCCCAGGATGATGATAACGACGGACTGTGGACCTCCATGTACGGGGCGGGCGAGTGTTTTGCTTATGGGGCAACCAAGGATCCGAAAGCCAAAGAGCGCGCCAAGAAGGCATTCGAAGCCTTGCGCTTTCTGCAAAAGGTGACCCAAGGCGGCGCACACACTCCGCCCAATGGTTATATCGCGCGCTGCATCCGGCCCGTTGACTGGCCCGACCCCAACGTTGGCCGGCTCGATGGTGACCGGCAGGCACAGCAGCACGACAAGTTGTGGAAAGTTTATGAACCCCGGTGGCCCAAGAGCGCCGACGGCAAATGGTACTGGAAATCTGACACCAGCAGCGACGAATTGGACGGCCATTATTTTTTCTACCCGCTTTATTACGATTTGTGCGCCGACACCGAGGCCGAACGCGAGCGCGTTCGTGAAGTTGTGCGCGATGTGACCGACCATCTGCTCACGCATCACTTCGCGCTCATCGATCACGACGGCAAGCCCACGCGTTGGGCCATCTACGCCCCGCAATATCTCAACCGCGACCCTTTATGGTGGCAGGACCGCGGTCTCAAATCATTGAGCATCCTTGCCTACCTGGCTGTCGCGGAACACCTCACCGGCGACCCCAAATACGCTGCCGCGGCGCGCGAGCTTATCGACCGCGATGGTTATGCGCAAAACGCCATGCATACCAAGGTCCAGAACGGACCCGGCTCGGGCAACCAATCCGACGACGAGATGGCCTTCATGGGTTATTACGGGTTGCTGCGCTATTCGCGGGACGAGGAGCTGAAGACCCTGATGCGCGATTCCTTCTACCGCTACTGGCTGAACGAAGCGCCGGAAATGAACCCGTTCTTTAACTTCACCTACGCCGCTCTCAGTCTGGACGCCTCCGCCACAAGCCCGTGGGGAAATTTCTCCGTCAAGCCTTGGCCCGGCTGGCATGAGGACGCCATGGCCACACTCTATGGTCTGCCGCTCGATCGGCTCAATTGGCCTCTTCATAACAGCCATCGGCTCGATGTCGTTTTCCTCCCACCGATTCGCTCGGTGGATGTGGAAACCCCCGATGAAGCGCGTCAACGCGGCAATCGCATCAACGGCAAAGTGCTCCCGGTGGAGAACCGCCACTTTAACCATTGGAATACCGATCCCTGGCAACTCGATTACGGTGGCGATGGAAACGAACTGGCTTCCGGCACCGTCTATCTATTGCCGTACTACATGGGGCTGTACTACGGGTTCATCCAAAAACCTGGATCTTGAGCTGGATTGAATCGCTTGCACAGCGGTTAGCCAAACACTACCCAGACACGGCGTGCTTGCTTTCCGGCCCGGTTCGCGTTTTGCTGGCAGCACGCGGATTCGATGAACCGATACGAATTTCACCTCCGCATCACGGCGGATCAATACTTGGACTACTATCGCGGCACGGCCCGATACGTGGTGGTTCGTTGCACCACCGGACAAAACGTCCAGTTTCCGGCATCACTGCTCCAGCAATTTGTCACCTCGGAGGGAATCAGCGGGCATTTCGCGCTGACCTGTGACGAAAGCCACCGGAACTCCCGCCTGGAACTGCTGGAATGATTCCCACGCCCAATCACGGATCTTGGGTTGAGCACTGGCAGGATGAACCGGATACAGCCGGTTCAATTGGCTTGCTCATGGGCTTCTTTGCAGTTGACTCACATCTCCCGACTGCATTACCACTCTAACATGACAAATATCTTGCGAGCGTTGCTGGCCATCGTCCTCACTGGCAGTTCCCTGCTCAAGGCCGCGCCGTCAGTGTCGTGGCTCGGCGAGAAAATCGATGCTTGGAACGGTTTCACTCGGCACACCTTTATCGTGGACGGCTGCGACGCCTGGGTGGTGGAGCCGAAAACGCCGCTTCCCGGCAGACCATGGTCGTGGTGCATGGAGTTTCCCGACGCCTTTGTCGAACGCTGCGCCGCGCCCCAACTGCTGGCAAAAGGCTTTTACCACGCTCATATCAGCGTCGGGAACACCTTCGGCTCTCCCGACGCGGTGAAGCATTTCAATGCTTTTTACGAGGCCGTTCGCGCGCAGGGACTTGCGCCCAAGGTCGCCCTCATCGGCATCAGTCGCGGCGGCCTCTACGCCTATCGCTGGGCGGCCGAGAATCCCGCCAAGGTCGCCGTGATCTATGGGGACGCGCCGGTGTGCGACTTCAAAAGCTGGCCCGGCGGCAAGGGCAAGGGAGGGGGAAGCAAAGCCGACTGGGCTGCCTTGATTTATTGTTACCATTTCAACAACGAAGACGAGGCGCTGGCCTACCCGAGCAACCCGATCGACACGCTCGCGCCGCTCGCCAAGGCGGGCGTGGCGCTCATCCACGTCGTCGGCGACGCCGATGATGTCGTGCCCGTCCAGGAGAACACGGCCATCGTCGAAACGCGCTACCAGAAACTCGGCGGCGAAATCAAAGTGATTCACAAGCCCGGTGTCGGCCATCATCCCCACGGTCTGGCGGATCCGATCCCCGTGGTCGATTTCATTGTCAACCATACGGTAAAAGCGTCCGCCGCAAATTGAAGGTCCATCACGATAGCTGGACACCCGCCCTTGCCGAACCGGATCCGCTCCCTTGGATGTTTGCGCAAAAGCGCCGGTGAGTCCGCTCTCATTTCACCATGGGAAACTGTTTCTCGATCTTGAATTGGGCGTTGGTGGGATTATAGGGCACAAAATCATCCATCTTAACGCGCACATAAGGTCGGCGGTAGGCGCATTCCTCGCCCAAGGCATAGCTGATCCACACCTCGCGGGCCGTGGCGTCGTAGGCCGCGTTCATCAGATTGCCACCCAGCGTGCCGATTGACTTGGACAATTGGATCACCGCATCCATGTCGTACCTGCCCTGGCCGTATTCAGTCAGATGGCCCAGGGCTGTCGGCGTGCGCGATTCGGCGTGATAGACGATATCCGGGAACACCGCCGGCGCCATTTCATCGGTGGGATCGTTGTCTTTCCAAATGACCAGGTCCGGCGCCCAGGCCTTCATTTTCACGGCGGCCGGCAGTTTGCCGTCGCCCACCACAAAATGGTATTTCTTAATGCGCTTGGCGTCTTTGATCATTTGCACGGCCTCATCCAAGGTCCTGGCGGAATAAAGAATCTGCCGGAACAAGATCATGAAATGAATGCCGCGCATATCGTAAGGGCCGTCACTGGCCGGCGAATCGCCAATTTCAGTCAGCGTGATGCCCTCCTGATTCATCCCGGTATGGCAGCCAATGTTGCCGGCAAAGGAAGGATTGATGTGCGGAATGCCGATTTTGGGAATGTAAACCACCACAGACCTGAAATCCTGCAAATGGGCCGTCGTCGTGTAATCCAGGTTGCGGATTTGGTAAAGGTGTCCGTTGCGGGTGGCCTTGCCCCAAATCGCCACGCCACTGCACGAATATTCGCTGACCGCCGGGATCATATGCACGCGCTTGAGCAACTCCAGCGGCACTCCCGCCCCCTCCGCCAAACCCTCCATTTCCTCGATAAACTGCGAACCCATGAAAGGTTCCATCGATTCCCAGGCCTTATCCAAATTGGCCGAAGAGAGCATGCCCCCATTTTCCTGTTGAGCCATCTCCATGAATCGTGGCGCGAAGGTCTGAATCTCCGGCCGCATTAATGTGCCTAACGCAAGGCCCATTTCCTTCGGTGTGCCCGTGACCACCACGACCGGGAAGCAATCCGGAGCCGTTCCAAGCGTGACACGGTAACCATCTGCCCAAGTGTGGCAGGCCGCCGCGCAGCAGAGCCATAGCATTCCCACGTAGGTTTTCACGTGAGTCTTCATGTGGGTTTTCATTGCTTATTATTCTGCATCAGCAATAGCGCTACGGCAATCAGCCACGCCCCAATAAAGTTCCGGGGCGGTCACTGTGATGCTCGCGTCATATTTGTCCGCGATTCTTGGCGTGATCACACCGCCTTCATCAGGCCGCTCGGCGACGATTTGAATCCTATTTTCCGGATTCGTCAAGATCAGTCTGACTTTCCCGGCAAAAGGGCAGGGTCATTTCATCTGGATG
>PLIU01000068.1 GCA_003140095.1 Verrucomicrobiales bacterium
CATTCACGCTGAACCGGTACAATTATCCTTTGCTTTGCTCTGGCGCTAAGCGCCAGAGCTCAATTCGTCGCCACACGGACGAACTACATTGCGTGGACAAACCTTACGCTAGCTGGGCAAGCGTCGGATGACTACGACGGAGAGTCGGCCACGTATATTAGCGGCACTCATGGACCTTGGAGTACTTTTGTGAACGTAAATTATGGCGGCATCCACCAACTTACTAATGGATGTCTTCTGTTGGTGCTTCCAAACGTCATTGTTGAAAACTCTGGAGTGGACGGAGCTTTCACTACGGCCACAGAGAATGACAACGCGGTTCCGCGCATTAACGCGGTTCTGGGTACGTCAAATCAGCCCGTCATAATTTCAAACTATAACGGCGGCCTTGTTGTGTTTTCAAACTGCGGGCCTGATAGCGGTTTCGAGTTCACAAGTTGCGAATGGTTCAAGATTTCTGGCTTTCAATTCACCAACAATTATCGCCCTCCTGATTTTGAATATTGCACCAATATCGAGATTTTCAACATTTACTCAGGGTGTCAAATAGGAGTGCCACCCGGTGGCGTGATTGCTCTTTTCACCATGTATAATTGGAGCCAGCATAATTACATCCATAACTCAGTTTTTGGGCCAGCTGATCCGTTTAACAATGCATGCATTGATGGCGGCGCTCACGGAGCAGTGTTTGGGGATTATTCTGCTCAAGCTGGGCCAGGCAGTGACGAATGGGACACTGGCACCTTAGGCAACATCATTGAAAGCAATGTTTTCTACAATTCTGGCCACGATTGTCTCGCAGTTTACGGGCAGAGCAATGTTGTTCAGTATAACTGGGCGTATAGTCCTCCTTGGTTTGATACGGCAGATTTTGGTTGTTACCCAATGACCAATACAGACACCGATCCTCTTACGATCACTACAAATCCCGTCTATTGGGGATCGCGTGTGCTTGATATTGGCGGAGGTGTCGGCGTCGGCAATTTGATCCAGAGCAACACCGTAACTTATGGAGGAATGGATCCCGATGGCCCGGGCGCTATTACCTGTGACAATGGAGGCCAGCAAATTGTGAGATTTAATACTATTGTCGGTGCCGCTGGAAACTCGATTCAGGTATATGACGGAAAGTCTGGAACTTATATTGTGTCCGGCTCTAACTGCATCTACAATAATTCAATGATGTTCAGCGGTTTCAATTCAAGCTTCCTTATATCTGATGGAGAGCACCTTGTTAATATTCAAGTTCCCTACTATCCTTTATGGCAGACCAGCATGGCTTTCAGAGGGACGAGTAATAATTTGGTAGTTAATAATTTGGATTATTGGAGTTTTACCAATTCGATATACACTCAAGAAGGCCCCTCCGTGGATTTCCAGTATTGGGCGAATAACTTTACGAATACGATTAACCCGAAATGGGTGAACACCAATAACACATTGAATGTGTTGACTTTATACCCGACGAATTATCCGCCTGACTTCCACTTGGGACCCGACAGTCCTGCTACAAACGCGGGAACGTGGATTTCCTATATCACTGCGGTAACCCCGGGGGGAGGATCATTCGAGGCGACCAATGCGGCAGCTTTCTGGGCTGGCACTACCGCGGCATGGCGGACCATCCCCGGCGACACGATTTCAATTCAGGACACGCAGGTGGCCCAAATTCTGGGGGCAGGGCAAACCGCCGTTATCACGTCCATTGTCGGGAACTTGATCACGATCACCGACGGATCGACAGGACTGTACCTAACGAACGGCGAAGGCGTTGCAATCCACTGCGCCGGCATTGCACCCGACGTGGGAGCGTATTGAGCGGATTAACTTCGTCCAAAACGGCTCATTCACGCATAATCGCATAATGTGTTGAGGCCGAAGTCCAAAAAGGGCTCAGCAGCGTATGAGCCTGTCTGAAAATCCGACCAATCGTGGGGACCAAGCCTACGGGGCGCTGGAATTTTGGGCGCATCCTGTAGGACGCGTGCCCTCACGCGGCGCTCGNNACTGCCACAGGCGGAAAATGCCGCGCACGACGGCGCGCCGCTGAAATCCGCTTCTCCCTCAGCACCGGAAACTTTCAACTTGTTCGACTTTGAAGTGCTGGCCCGCCAGCGAATGCCGCACGCTGCTTACGAGTATATCGCCGGCGGCGCGGCAGACGAAATAACGTTGCGCTGGAATCGGGAGGCCTTCGATGCGCTCGCACTACGTCCGCGAGTGCTGGTCGATATCGAGCGGATCGACACGAGCGTGGAGTTGTTCGGGCGAAGGCTTGCGTTTCCTGTTCTTCTCGCGCCGACGGCATTTCATCGGCTGGTTCATTCGGAAGGAGAGGTCGAGACCGCGCGCGGGGCCAGCGCGGGCGAGGCTCTCTTTGTCGTAAGCAGCCTAAGCACGCGCCGGGTTGAGGACATTTCGCGGGCCACGACCCAACCGTGGTGGTTCCAGTTATTCGACATCGGCCGGCGGCGCAGGGAATTTCTGACGGAGTTGCTGGAGACGTTGAACGCTGTCGGTTGCAACGGTTTGGTGGTGACGGCGGACGCGCCGGTGACTGGCGCGAGGAACCGGTCGGAACGCGCTCATTTTTCTTTGCCGGACGATCTTGAAACGCCGTATTATCCAGATAGAACCGCTCGAAAACAGGTGGGTGGTTTGCCCGTTTCGGGCAGTTCGACCTGGGCCGATTTGGCCTGGTTACGGTCCAAAACCGGGCTTCCGATCATGCTCAAAGGCGTCTTGCACGAAGAGGACGCAAAACTGGCGGTGAAGGCCGGAATGGACGGGATTATCGTGTCCAATCATGGCGGCAGAGAGCTGGACACCGTTCCGGCCACGATCACTGTTTTGCCTCGGGTTGTCAAAGCGGTCGGCAAACGTGTCCCGGTGCTGCTGGATGGCGGCGTCCGCCGCGGCACCGACGTAATGAAGGCGCTGGCTTTAGGCGCCCGCGCCGTGCTGATCGGGCGGCCTTATCTTTATGGATTAAGTGTAGGTGGAGCGCCGGGCGTGGCGCGAGTATTGGAAATTCTGCGCGGAGAATTCGAGATGGCGCTGAAACTGTCCGGCCGCCGCACCTTGGCCGAAATCGACCGGTCCGTCATCCTGCGGACTTAGGAGCCGTTACAAAATAACCGGCATGGCGATTCGGGTCGGGACATGTTATTGCATTTGGGACGGAGCCGATGCGGGATGAAGCTCAAAGAGTTGGCGGCGGAGAGCGGCCTGGAGGGATTCGGCGCGGTGGCAATGGCGATCAAACGCTACCAAAACGAGCTGGCGCGAGACGCCAACGAAGCAGCTCGCATGAACAACCTAATTCAAATGTTAAGATGGGATGCGAATGGCATTCGATGACCCGAAAGGCGTTCGACCGTTTAAATGTAAGCGGTAAAGGGGCGACCTGATTGACAGGCGTCGGAGGCACATCTTCCAGACCGGTTTGGAGTGAGATTACCGCGAACGCGGAGCTAACTAAGTCGTCTAACCGGCGTTGGCTGAAGTGAATTGTGTTAGGCGGCTTGGTCACTGCTCTTAGCCTCTTGGTGCTAAATACTTGTTTGGCACGTTTCGAACCCGCAGTTCGGTTCCGTGCCGTTTCTGATGCAAGTAGCTGAGATTGCTGTAAACGTCCTTTTCAGGGCGATGAAACTGCGCATAGAGACCGCACTGCGCATAGGAAATGGGGGTTACATCCAAGACCAGTGTCTCCCAGTCTTGTCCGCGTCCCCACACCAGCCCTTTGAGCCTGAAATCCAAATCGGCCCCGGCGTCAACCAGCAACTCCATCGCGGGTCGACAGTAATTGAGAATGCTATTGACCGCATGGAAGATCGGCGTCTGGCCTCCGAAACCGTCTGCGTCAGTATCGGCTGGCGCATCGACATCCGCTCCAGCACCAAGAAGAACCTCTGCGCACTGCACGCAATTGAACTCCGCACAAATATGAAGCGGTGGCACTCCTTTGCAGCATGTGAACGCGCCGGGCACGCGCAACCTTCGATTAAGGCTTTCACCCGCACTACTCAGGAGTCGCCGGAGACTCGGAGCATCGTCCAATAGCAAGGCTTCGAGGAGGGGATCTTTAATCGTCGCACCGGCCTCCAACAAGACTCGGAGACATGCCACGAAACGCGGGGAGCGAAGGTAACCTTCAATCAGGCAGTCAATCGGTGTCTTGCCCTTGATGAGCTCGGTTGGACTCGCACCAGCGGCGAGTGCCTGACGAACGCCCTCCGGCGAGTGTTCCTCGAAAGCTCCCAGATAATCAGCTTCTAAAGACATGCGTGTCCCCTAGTCAGGTGGCCGCCTAATGTAAATCAGCACAAATGTTGGCTTCTTTTTTCACCATGATGCAAAAGAAGTCAATGGATATTCTTCAATCCATTACGGCGCGGACAGGAAGCGCAGGATTTCGCGCATCAGCCGTTCTCCCTGGTCCGTTGCGAAGATAAACTGCGCGTGGGCCGAGCCTTCGAGAACGATCAACTCTTTCGGTTCGGGCGTTCTCTCGTAATGCGCGCGGATCGTGGGCAATCGCAGCCGGTTTTTGCCATCCCTCGGGCGGGGGCAAGCCTAAATGCAGAGTGCAGAGTTGGGAGTGCATAGTGCAGATGTTGTTATCCCTCGGACGGGGGCGATCCCAAAAATCAGGACTCGACGGAGATGGGACAAATTAAGAATGGCCCGCTTTGCGAGCAGTCAGAACAAATTAAGAGCGGCCCGCTTTGCGGGCAGTCTCGCCCTACCGAATTTGCCATCCTTGGATTTTTCATAAATCTTTTGGTTGGACAGCGGATGTCCAAGTGCCTGTGGTAAATTGCTCGCATGAAAGTGAAATACACATTCAAAGATTGCGACGAGCAGTTCCAAATGGCGACGCTTGCTGGCCATGCCTGTTGGACCGGCAGGTTCAGGCCGTCAAGGGATAATCCCGTTCATTTTTACTTAGTTGCAAATGAGGATTGTGTTAAATTTTGTTTAACAATAGCCTATCAGCCAAAGGGGTTTCGTGAAGGCATTTGCCACGATATGCCTACATGTACGGAACGGATGGGTATTTCCGCTTATTTCCAATATTGGAATGTTCGAGGAAATTCGAGGAAATTCGGGAACTCGGCAAAAAAAACGGGTCAATTTTTTGGATGGGGGAATTCAGTCGGCGACCCGCCGGCGCTGCGCTTCCGCCGCCGCCGAGGCCATGGCGGACAGGTTGGCTCGGCAGCAGGTCCCAATAACTCTTTACAGCTTTCTGCTGATGTGTATCAGTAGAATACGATCTTTAAGGATGCCGTTATGAGTCATCGCAAAAGGCGAAGCTGTCAAATCCAGATTGTCTCTGTTGGGTTTCTGCTGGCCGCGGCCTCGGTCGCGTCGGCGTTGGACTTGCATGTCGCCCCGGATGGCAACGACGCGTGGACTGGCACATTGACGCGCCCGAGTGCCGCCCGCGATGATGGGCCGCTGGCCACGCTGACCGGCGCGCGCAATGCGGTCCGCAAATTGAAGCAACAAGGTCCGCTGGTGGAAGCGGTCAACGTGATCGTGGCCGAAGGCCGATACATGATGACGGGTCCGCTCGAATTAGATCCACAGGACACAGGGACCATGCAGGCGGCGATCACCTACGAAGCCGCACCGGGGGCGCACCCGGTTTTCAGCGGCGGCCGCGCCATTGGCGGCTGGCAACCCGGAACAAACGGCATCTGGCACACTCATATTCCAGAGGTGGCCGCCGGGCATTGGTACTTTGAGCAGCTTTGGGTCAATGGCCGCCGTGCCACCCGCGCTCGCAGCCCGAATAATTCCTGCTTCCACATGCTCGATGTCAAGGAGGAGGCGCTCGGTAGCGTGGTTGCCCGCCGAGCCAAAAAGGCGCGGCAAACTGTGCGAATGAGTCCAGATGATTTTAAGACGGTCGCGGGCCTTGCCGCCGAGGATCTCAAGGACGTGAACCTAGTGGTTTACCAAAACTGGGATGTGACCCGCCGGTTTGTGGAGCAGATTGACGAACAGGAACAATCTCTGATTACCAGCGGCGAAGGCATGAAGCCGTGGAATCCTTGGCGCACCAACACGCAGTTCATTCTCGAGAACGCGCTCCGGTTTCTGGACGCTCCCGGCGAGTGGTTCCTGAGCCGCGATGGAACGCTTTATTATCAACCGCTGCCTGGCGAAATGATGAACCAGGCCGAAGTCATTGCGCCGGTGACGTCCAAGTTCATGGTCATCAAAGGCGATCCTGCGGGAGGCAAGTTTGTCGAGCACGTTACCTTCAAAGGTTTGGCTTTCGAACACTCCCAGTGGCTGACGCCTCCGGCCGGCTGTGAACCCATTGCAGAGGCCGCGACCATTGACGCCGTCGTTATGGCCGATGGCGCGCGGCAAATTGAGTTCAACGATTGTGAGATCAGCCACATTGGAACCTACGCCATCTGGTTTCGCCGTGGCTGCCACGAAGATGTCATCCGCCATTGCCGGATCGAGGATTTTGGCACTGGCGGGGTGCGCATAGGTGAAATTCAAATGCCGCCGAATCCGTCCGCGGAGACAGACCACCTCCGAGTGGACAACAACATCATTCAGGATGGAGCGTATATTTTCCCGTGCGGCGTTGCGATTTGGATTGGCTTCAGTCCGGACAACCAAGTGACTCATAACGACATTGGCGACCTGTTTTACATCGGCATCAGCGCGGGTTGGGTCTGGGGTTATGCCGAGAGCAACTGCAAACGGAACGACATTTCCTTCAACTACGTCCATAACATCGGCCGGAGCCCGCTCAGCGACATAGGCGGCATCTACACGCTGGGCCGATCGGATGGGACCGTGGTGCGGGGCAATGTTGTTCACGACGTCTCCTCCCACTCTTATGGCGGCTGGGGCATGTACACCGACGAAGGCAGTTCGGGCATTCTCTTCGAGAACAATCTGGTTTACAACACCAAGACCGGCAGCTTCTTCCAGCATTACGGCAAGGAAAATATTTTGCGGAACAACATTCTTGCAGACGGTCAGGAGCAGCAGTTGCAGCTCACTCGGGTTGAGAATCACCTTTCGTTTACCTTCGAGAACAATATTGTTTATTGGACGAGCCATAGCCCGACTCTGTTCGGACCATGGTCCGAAGACCGCCAACTGTCTCTCCGCAACTGCTATTGGAACGCGGGCGGCTATCCTGTTACCTTCGTGGGCAAATCCCTCTCGGAGTGGCAACACACACCGGTGAAACCTCCGGCGATGACCAATGGCTTCATTGCCGCCCCGAATTGGGCCGGCGCAGGCCGCGAGCAAGGCAGCCTGATTGCCGACCCGCTTTTCGTCAATGCCGCCGGACATGACTTTCACCTCAAACAGAATTCTCCAGCGTTGCGACTGGGCTTTAAGCCCTTTGATTACTCGCAAGCCGGCGTCTATGGCGACGCAGCCTGGCAGGCCGAAGCCAAACGCGAGACTTATCCGCAGCCGGAAATTTCCCCGGAGGCGCGCCAAAATTAGCATTTTGCCATGGGCAGGATCCTATCGCGCCGCGATGAATTTTGCTGCCCAAGGAGGGGCACCCTATTGCCACCCGCCGCCCAGCGCCCGGTAAATGTTCACCAAGTCCGATGAAATGGCCTGCCTGCTTTGCGCCAGCGCCGTCTCGGAAGCAAGGAGTGAACGTTCCGCATCCAGCACCGTCAGAAACTCCGTCGTGCCGGCCTGGTAAAGCTGCGTCGATAACTCCAGCGCGCGACGGTTGAAAACCACAGCGCTACTCAACGCCTTCCGATGGTCCCACTCCTTGGCAAACGCCACCAGGTAGCTCTCCACGTCCGACAACGCCGCCAGCACGGTTTTCTGATAGGTGATATAGGCCGCGTCGGTCGCCGCCTTCTGCAATCGCACGTTGGAAATCATGCTGCCTCCCGAAAAAATCGGCCAGCTCACCTGCGGACCGGCGGAATAAATTCCGTTGGCGCCGGCGAACATATCCCGCGCGGCGCTGCTCTGGTAATTGAAAGTTCCTGTCAACGAAAATTGAGGATAAAAATCCGCCACCGCCACGCCGATCAGCGCCGCCGCCTGATGCAAACTGGCTTCCGCCGCCCGGATGTCCGGCCGCCGCCGCAACAGCTCCGACGGCAGCCCCACCGGCACTTCCGGCGGCGTCAGCGGGACGGGCCCGGGTTTGGACAATTCCTCCAGCAGATTGGCCGGCGGACGGTTCAGCAAAATGCTCAACGCAAAAATGTTCTGCTGGATGGTGGTTTCCAGCGGGGGAATGGTCGCGGCCGTCGTCGCCACTTCCGCGTCCGCATTGGCCTGGTCCAATCCGCTGACGAACCCCGCCGCCCCTTTCAGGCGCGTCACCTCCGCTGTATGCTCCTCGGATAGAAGATTGGTCCGCGCAATGGCGATTTGTTCCTGGGCGCTGCGCACTTGAATGTAGTCCAGCGCCACTTCCGACACCAGTGTCACTTGCGCGCCGTACAAATTTTCCCGGGCGGCCTGGATGCCGGCCTCATCCGATTCAACCTGCCGCCGCGTCACGCCAAAAAGATCCAAATTCCACAGCGCTACCGCGCCAAGCGAATTGACCGCACCGCCGGGGCTCGCTCCGTTGACCGTGCCGGAGCGGGTGGCTGCTCCGGAAGCCGTCAAGGACGGCCAAAGTCCGCCCGCATCCTTGCCGCGAACGGCGCGCGCCTCCCGCAGCAGCGCTTGGGCCAGTTGCACGTCCAAGTTGGTGGCCAGCGCCGCCTGCACCAACTCGGTGAGCTTGGGGTCTTTAAACCGGATCCACCATTGCGCCATCTCAACCGCGTTGCTCGTGATCCGGGTGGCTGCCGCCGTCGTGGCATTGCTCACCCCGGACCATGCCGGCGGCGCCTGGGTTTTCGGAGCATGATAATCTGGGCCAACCATGCAGCCATTGATGATAGTCAGCGCGGCGAAGGAAACGGCCAGAGCCGTGACCGCCCATGGAAAAGTTTTGTTCATTGCATTTCCATGACGGATCATCCCCGCCCTTTATTCGTAACGCAGGGCGTCAATCGGGTCCAGACGGGAGGCTTTCCAGGCCGGATAAAATCCAAAGAGCACGCCCACCAGCGCCGAAACCGCCACCGCCACGACGATGGCCCCCAAGGACACCACCGTCGGCCAGTGTTTGATCATGCGTACCAGCACCGAAGTGGTCCGCCCCAACGCAATCCCGACCGCGCCCCCGATCAGGCACAGCACAATGGCCTCCATCAGGAATTGATGCAGAATATCCCCGGATTGCGCGCCAACCGCCATGCGCAGGCCAATCTCGCGGGTCCTCTCCGTGACTGAAACGAGCATGATGTTCATGATGCCCACTCCGCCCACCACCAGCGAAATCGCCGCCACGATCAGCAGCAGCGTCGTCATCAACTCCGTCGTCGAACTCATCGTCCGCACCATTTCCGTCATGTCGCGGATGGTGAAATCTTCCGGCATACTGGGCTGGATGTGATGCCGTTCGCGCAGCAGGGCCGTGGTTTCATCAATGGCCGGCTTCACTGCGTCCGCCGATCTGGCCTGCACCACAATGGCATTGACATTGGCAAACCGCACCGGCTGGGGCGTATCGGTCTGTTGCGAAGCCGAAGGGACCGGATATAAGGAAGCCTGGGCAGCGGGATAAACTTGGCTGGGAAGAATGCTCGTGGTCGTTGTGGCCACCGGAACCGCCGCAGTAGCCGAGACTCCGGTGACCCGGTATTTGATCGTCGTCCACGGAGCCAGGATGATATCGTCCTGGTCCGACCCCATCATATTGGCGCCCTTGGCTTTGAGCACGCCGACCACTTTAAAGTTGACGTTCATGAGGCGGATTTCCTTGCCGATGGGCGATTCATCCATGAAGAGCATCCTTACAATCGTTTTGCCAATCACGCAGACCTTGCTGCAATTGCGGACGTCGCGGTCGGTGAAGGCATTGCCTTGCGCCATCTCGCTCCAATCCCGCACATCCAGAAAGGACGGTGTGGTTCCCAAGAGGTTGCCGGGCTGCCAGTTCAGGTTGTTATAGACCGCCTGCGCGCGCGCCCAGACCACCGGCGCCGCCGCCGTCACCGAGGAGCAGTCGGTCAAAATCGCTTCCGCGTCCTCAGGCGTCAGCCTCATGCTGCCGCCGCTGCCCGTGCTGACGCCGGACATCAAAGCATTGCCCGGAAACACCATCAGGTTGTAAGCGCCCATGGTGGCAATGGTGTGTTGGATCGCCTTGGCGGATCCGTTCCCAATTTCCATCATGGCAATGACCGCCGCCACCCCGATGACGATGCCCAGCGTGGTCAGCGCGGCTCGCATGACATTCCTGCGCAAAGCGCGCATCGCGGTTTTGAAGGTGCGATAAGCTCTCACTTTTGTGTCTCCTCTCCCTTGCTTTCCGCCCCACCCGCGATCAACCCGTCACGGATGCGGATGGTTCGTTTGGCGTGATGGGCTACTTCGGGGTCATGGGTGACAAGGATGATGGTCAGACCTTCCTTTTCGTTGAGTTCCCGGAACATTTGCAAAATCTCTTCGCTGGTGCGCGAATCCAGATTGCCCGTCGGCTCATCCGCCAGCAGCAGCCGCGGCCGGTTGATCAGCGACCGCGCAATGGCCACCCGCTGCTGCTGCCCGCCCGAAAGTTGCGAAGGCTGGTGATCCATGCGGTCCGCCAAGCCCACCTTGCGGAGCATCTCCGTGGCGCGCGCCTTCATCTCGTGTTCATGGATATACTCCAGGCCGTAAGTCAACGGCATGCAGACGTTGTCCAGCGCGGAGGTGCGCGCCAGCAGATTGAAACTCTGAAAAACGAAGCCAATGAGCCGGTTGCGCAGCCTGGCCCGTTCATCGGCCGACGCGCCCGAAATCTCCTGCCCATCCAGCCAATACTCCCCGGAGCTTGGACGATCCAGACAGCCGAGAATATTCATCAGCGTGCTCTTGCCCGAGCCGCTGGCGCCCATCAAAGCAACCAGTTCCCCTTTGGCCACGGAAAGGGTGACACCTTTGAGCACTTGCAAATCCATCTCTCCCAGGTGGTAGGTCTTGCAGACCTCGTGCAACTCAAGCAATGCCATAACCTTGCCTTGCCATCATGAGCCATTGCCCCGCCTGATGGGGACGGCATTGGTGGGACCGCGCCGCTGGCCAATTTGCGGGATGAAGGGATTGGCGCCGGACGCTGATTCATCCGCGGCCGCTTCCATGCTGAGGACGCCCGTCACAACAGTGGTCCCTTGGGCCAAGCCTTCGCCTTGAATTTCGGTCCATGTTCCATCGGTTAATCCAAGTTCGACCGGCATGGGCCGGACAAAGTTTCCCACCTCCGTCCACAATGTTCCCGTTTGCGAGAGAATCGCCTTCTGTCCGCCGCCCCCGCGCTCACCTCCTTGCCTGCCACCGCCGCTGGAAGCCCCGGGGTGTTCGGCAGACGTCCCGGGACTCCCCGCAGCCGTCCTGTCGGAAGCCCCGCCGGCTGCATTGCCGGGGTGGCGAAACTCCGGGTCGATTAAATCGTTCTGCGGGTGCCAGCGCAACGCCGAGTTCAAGACCAGGAAGGCATTGGTCGCCTCTCCGGCCAGAAAGTTGACATTGGCTGTCAAGTATGGCAAAAGCTTGCCATCCGAGTTGTCCGTGTTGACCTCCACGGTATAAGTCACCACGTTTTGATTCATGGTCGCGTTGAGCCGCACTTTGTTGACCACTCCCTGGAAGACCCGGTTTGGATAAGCGTCAACGGTAAAGGTCACCTGCTGGCCAGAATGGATGTTTCCGATGTCGGCTTCATTGACCGAAGCCCAAACCTGGATGCGCGTGAGGTCCTTGGCAATGAGGAACAAGCTGGGCGTGCTCATGCTCGAGGCCACCGTTTCGCCAATGTTCACCCGCCGGTCAATGATCACGCCATTGACCGGAGAGGTAATTCGGCAGTAATCGAGCGTCTGTTGGGCTTTGGCCAGCGTGGCTATGGCCTGCACCGTGGCGGCTTTGGCCGAGTCCACGGCCGCCCTGGCCAAATTCACGTTGGCCTTGGCAATTTCGTAAGTGGCCTTGTAGGAATCAAAAGTCGTCGGCGCCAGCGCTTCCGAGGGCCCCAGCTTTTGCGCCCGTTTCCAATCCGCTTCAGCCTCCGCTTCCTTGGCTATCATCTGCTCCAAATTGGCCGCCGCCTGGGCTTCCCCGGCCTTGTCCGAAGCCACCACCGCGGTGTCCAAGTCCACATCGGCCTGGAATAGGCTGGGATCAATCTTGGCTAGAAGCATGTTCGACTCCACGATGGATCCATAATCTATGGTCTTTCCAGCCTTGTCCTTGCCGAACGAAAGGAATTGCCCGGACACTTGGGCCCCCACGTCCACCACCTCCGTAGGTTCCACCGTTCCCGTCGCCGTAATCGTGGCCGTCAGGTCTCCTTTCCGCACTTCGCTCGTGCGCCACAAAGGGCTGGCGGCATGATGCGCGTGCCAAACCCAATTGCCGGCCGCACCCACAAGCGCCACCGCCAACACTGCAATTATTATTACTCTCCAGGATCTTCGCATGAATTTAATTCCTTGGGGGCGGTGAGCCTCATGCGCCACTCCCCCGGATCGCTTGATTGACTCACCCCTCTCGCCCGATTCGACGCCTTCGCCGTCGTGCAACATTTACCCCGGTTATCCGTTTTCATCGGGCCAGCGAATTGACTCCAACACTCTCTACAGAGACCGCCATAATAAATCAGGCAAGAATCCCCCGCAAATAAAATTCTCTCTAATCTTCAAGGCGTTTTCTAAAGTCCAAACAATTCCAAACGATACAAACAGTATGGCGGCAAAAATGCCCGGAAATCCCACGCGGGATGAACACCCCGTAGCGCTGGCAAGCTGTTCGAGAGTATGATTGTGCCATGAAAGATGTCGAAATCCGGCCAACAGGAAGGCCATCGACGCACCCCTGCCTTGCCAAACGAGTCCGCCCCATCTCGTTCCTGTGGATGATGAGACCCCCTTACATCGGCAGCTCAGCTTCGCTCGTTGGCTCCGGCTAAATGACTATGCGCTCAATTTACTACGTACTGCTTTTTGCTTGCCTGTTTCTGCTCCTCTGTTGCGTAAATCTGGTCCGATGGCTCATGTCCAAGATTCAGCTTGCGCTCTCTCCTTCTGCCAAGGACTTCCCCATCGCAGTCGAGAATGGAGGAGGGAAGCGCATTAGGAAAAGCCAAAACTATCCATGCTGCTGAACTGTTGCGGGAAGCTGGCGCGCTGGCACGACAGCCATCAAGAATGGTAAACCATTCCCCATTTTTAAGCTTGCTTTAAGGGAATCCTTGCAAAGGGCGTTCCAGGCGCTCTATTCTATTTAGAAGCGATGAAGGCAACTATTTTGGTAGTTGATTATCCCGGCATTCGCGGTTGGCTGGTCCGCGCCTTGCGATTGGAGGGATGCGACCTCCACTATTCAGAGCGAACCAGTTGTCTGGCGGGGCGGCTGACGACAAGAAAGGCAGAGTTCCTGTGAAGAAGATAGAGGCGATCATTAAACCTTTCCGGTTGGAGGATGTCAAAAGCGCCTTGGCTAAACTCGGAATCGAAAGCATGACGTTAACGGAAGTCACGGGGTGCGGCCACCAAAGAGGCCATACGGAGCTTTACCAGGGAAGCGTTTACACGACGGATTTTTTGCCCAAGTTGAAGATAGAACTCGTCGTACCAGACTCCCGGCTCGAGGCGGCGGTCAACGCCATCATCAATGTGGCCAAAACAGGCAAGATCGGCGACGGAAAAATCTTCGTCTCGACCATCGATGAAGTGTTCCGTATTCGTAATAACGAAAGGGGGGAAGACGGGCTGTGACCATCCGGCCAGAATCGCCAAAATTTGCAATGAAAAACCCCCTTCACCTGGCTCTCAACCTTGAAGATCAACGCCACTATGATCGGGAATGACACGACAGCCACGCAGCAGAGATTGTATTCATGGGTTTTTGGCGGTGGCTTCCAGGGCTTCCGGGTGCGGATCGGGCGTGCGACGTTGTAAGTTGGAGGCAAAGTTGGTTTCATTCGTCTGCGCCAACACTGCCACGGTCTCTTTCTCGGAAAAGTGATAGGCAGGCTCGAATATCATTTTTCTGTCTCCCGCCATGAACCATAGCCTGATCGTTCCACGATTGAGATTCGCCGGCGTGGCCGTGGCATCAATGTGCCGGCTCCTGCCGCCTTTGCCGCTCGTAGTGGCGTTCCCTTTGATCGTCGTGACTTTTCCCTGGTTAATTTGAGCCAGCGACTCATCCGAAACAACGATGTCCAGCTTGCCTTTTTCGCTCTTGAAAAAGTAGGGAGACACTTTGATCTTGTAATTGCCCGAGTAAACGCCGCCTGTGCGCTCGAGCGCACCGATGGTCAAGGTGGCTTTGCCGGCGGCAACCGGCATGGAACTGGGATCAATCAGGAGAATGCGATGGGTCGAAGCGGCGTTTGTCACCCCTGGTGCCGCGTGGATGCCGCCCCAACTGGCTGCGACAAGCGCCAGCAGTGTAAGTTGGAGTTTCATGATGGTGCTTTCAACCGGCGATTGATCCTGGCAGATTGTCGATCATGCAGGCCACTCTAAGTGACGAGCCGATTCGCCGCCATGGGGTGAAACCCTGCCGTGTAAGGGTGGTTCAGCGCTGAGTCAATCCTTTGATTCGTATGATCAGGGCAGTGTTTCGCTCTTAGCGCCAATGGATTGGGCCAGTTTCACGGCTTGGGCACGAATGTCCGGGTTCTTTGCCGTCGCGGCGATTGTCTCAAGGGATCTTTTGAGGGCGGCGGAATCTTGGGAATCCACCAGCGCCGGGGCTATTTGAACGATCGCAAGCTGCGCCTCGGTCTGCAAGTCAGGCTGGTCCAGCCAGGGCAACAACAACCGGAAACTTTCAAGGCGCTTCAAGCGGCCGAGGACCGATATGATCTGGCGCCGCTCGGCGAGGGATTGTGCCGCAGGGCTAGCCCGCTGGATCCAACCCACCACGAGCGCGTCCGGGCGTTGGTGCTCATCGGCAGCCACCATCGCCAAATGCATGACTGACGCCAGGGCGCGCTGGCGCGACTTGGGGTTCGCGCCGGTATCCACCACTTTCAGAAGCGCTTCGACCGGAGCCGGATCCGGCCAGTTGCCCAGACTCTGAATGGTGTTGGCTGCCACTGCTTCATTGGAATCCTGCATGGCCGCTTCGAGCGCGGGCAGCGCCTTGGCGTAGCCGAGGGAAATGAGGATGCGANNTCGAACCCAGGCATTCTTCTCGGCGGGCGCGGCTGAGCGTTCCAACTCCGCCAACACCTCGTCCCCTGCCACTGCGGCGTCATTAGTACTCGCAGCGGCGCGGCATATCGCTTTCTCGGCGGCGTCCCTCGCAGGCCCGGCTTTGCAGGCCTTGGTCAGTGCGATGAGCGCTGGCACTTCTTTTGCTCCCGCCAGAGATCCCAAAGCGGCGAGTGCCGCCACACTAACCGTCTCGTCCGCGTCGGCCGCCTGATTGAGCAACTCCGCGACGGCATTGGTCGCGCTGCGGGCCTCCAGCAGGCGGATTAGTTGAATGCGCGCACGCGCCTCCCGCGCCGATAGGAGAGACTGCAAAACCGCGTCGTCAACCGCAGATCCCTCCAAATGCTCGAGGCTGCTTCCGGCCACCTCGGATTCGGCAGTGCTCCGGTTCTCCACAAAGACCTTAAGCAGAACGCCAGCCTGGGGTGGACCAGCGATGCTTGCTAAAACCCTAACCCGACTTGGCGGATTCG
>PLIU01000191.1 GCA_003140095.1 Verrucomicrobiales bacterium
ACCAGGATGGTCGGTTTGGTGGAGCGGGTTTTGATGACGTTGCCGCAGGCGCAACGAATTTCCGCCTCCACATATTTGGGATGTATTTTCGCTTTCATAGAAGCAAGGACGCACAAGGTAACAGCGTTCGGCAAATTGACAAGTGTATATTTTCAGACCAAATCCTCGCCCAAAGCGCCCAGTCTCAGTTTCGGGGAGCACGCGCGCCCTCGCCGACTGCTTCCGCTCATGCAAAAGGAAGTGGAGAAGATGCAAAGATGTGGCCGGCGAGGGCGCAAACCACGACATGCCACGTTCTACGTGGCAAGCGAAGGCGCGCGCGCTCTCCCCAGACCGCAGCCGTTCCATCGTTAGGCAGCTTATTTAATCGGCACCGTCGCGATGGTCTGAAGGATGCGGCTGGCGATTTTGTAGGGGTCGCCGGCGGAATTGGGTCTGCGATCTTCCAGGTAGCCGCGATAGCCGTTTTTCGGGAAAGCGCCGGGCACGCGGACCGACGCTCCGCGGTTGCCCACGCCGTAGTTGAATTTGTCAATGGACTGCGTCTCATGGAGGCCGGTCAGGCGGAGATGGTTGTCCGGGCCGTAAACGGCGATATGCTCGTTCTTGTATTTGTCGAACGCGGCCATAAGCGCCTCGAAGTATTCCTTGCCGCCGACTTCGCGCATGTATTTGGTCGAGAAGTTGGAGTGCATGCCCGAACCGTTCCAATCGACATCCATGCCCAAGGGTTTGCAATGCCAGATCACGGTGACCTTGAATTTCTCGCACAGGCGCATCAGGAGGTAGCGGGCCATCCACATTTGGTCTGCGGCCGTTTTGGAGCCTTTGCCAAAGATTTGGAATTCCCACTGGCCCTTGGCCACTTCGGCGTTGATGCCTTCGTGGTTGATGCCGCAATCCAGGCAAAGCTCCAAATGAGTATCGACGATTTCGCGGGCGACGTCGCCTACGTTTTCATAACCGACGCCCGTGTAATACTTGCCCTGTGGATACGGGTAGCCGTTGCTGGGGAAGCCCAGCGGCACGCCGTCCTTGAAAAGAAAATACTCCTGCTCGAATCCGAACCAGGTATCGGGGTCGTCGAGGATGGTGGCGCGGGCGTTGGAGGGATGCGGAGTGCCGTCGGGCAAATACACCTCGCTCAGCACCAGGACGCCGTTCTTCTTGGTGGGATCGGGATAAGAAGCGACGGGTTTGAGGACGCAGTCGGAAGTATGCCCCTCGGCTTGCCGGGTGGAACTGCCGTCAAAGCCCCAATTGGGGATTTGGGCCAGGGTTGGCAAGCTGTCAAAGTCTTTGACCAGGGTTTTGCCGCGGAGATTCGCGACGGGTGTATAACCGTCGAGCCAGATGTATTCGAGTTTATATTTAGCCATGGGAGTAATTTGCAAGTGTCGAGTTTCTATCTAAGTGTAAATAATTTTACAGTTTCACAACCGCAAAAATAGCCGCACTCGCTGGAGCAGTTGTAATGCCATGGCGAATGGAATCCTCTTCTTTTGACCCTGCGACCGATTCGGTGCAGAATTCCTCCGGCATGTTGCAAGTTAAAGACACGTTGCGAGCCACCGTCCATTTGAGTTTTGATGGCCGGGTTTTCAAGACTTACCACGGCCAGGACGCCCAGGCGCGATTTGAAAAGGAAGTGCGCGTCCTGCGCTTCCTGGAGGCTCGCGGCTGCGGCTTCGTCCCCCGCTTGCTGGAGGCCGATCCCGCCCGGCCGCGCATCATCACCACGCAGTGCGGCACGCGCGTCGAGCACCTCGATGCCGGACGGGCCAAGGAATTGTTTGCCGAACTGGAGCTGTACGGCGTCCGGCACGATGATCCCGACATCCGCAACGTCACCTACCGCCAATCCGACGGACGCTTTTGCGTGGTCGATTTTGAATTCGCAACCATTCTGACTCCATGAGCCATCCCTACGACCCGCCGCCCGCCTCCGCCGGCCTGCGATGGTCCGGCTGGACCGATCGCGGTCCGTTCCGCCCAAATAACGAGGACGCCTTTTTGGGCGTGTGCTTTGACGCCAGGGAAGTCCAGCACTTGGGCAAGTTCGGCCAGGCGCCCTCATGCGACATGGATTTCGCCTTTGCCGTCAGCGACGGCATGGGCGGGGCCAAAGCCGGAGAACACGCCAGCCGCATCACGACGGAGAAGATCACCCATTTGTTGCCGCGTTCCTTCGGCCAATCGGCCGCGGGGCTGGCGACCGGGTTTACCGAGGTGCTGGAGGAGCTTTTCGATCAAATCCACCGGGCGCTGGCCTTGCTGGGCGGCAGCTACCAGGAATGCGCCGGGATGGAAGCGACCTTGAGCCTGTGCTGGTTTACGCCGGGCTGGCTCTACTTCGGCCACGTTGGCGACAGCCGGATTTATTATTTGCCGGCGCGCCAAAACGCGATCAAACAAGTCAGCCACGACGACACGCACGTGGGCTGGCTTCTGCGCCAGGGCCAGATCAATGAACGGGAAGCTCGTTCCCATCCGCGCCGGAACGTTCTGCAAAAGGCCCTGGGCGGCGCCAATCAGTTCGTTGACCCGCAAGTCGGCGCGGTGGCTTACGAGACAGGCGACCTTTTTCTGCTTTGCACGGATGGATTGGTGGAAGGCCTGTACGACCAACATCTGGCCGAGTTGATGCGAGCGCCTGCATCCGACGGCCCGGCGCGCCGCCTGGTGGAAGCCTCCCTGGCCAACGGCGCGCGTGATAACGTCACTGCTCTGGTGATTGAGGTGGTTTGAAGATTTGCATTGACCCTCAAAGTGCATAGGTTTAGTTCTCTCGAACACGTTCTTATCTACTATGAATACTTTGATGCAGCCCATGCTTGCCGCCCTCGTGTCGCTGGCTTCGGCCGGCCGCCTGTTGGCGCATCAGGACGTCGATTTGATCGAGCTCAAGAACGAAGGCTTTGTCTCGCTCTTCGATGGCAAGACCTTGGACGGCTGGACCGAGATTCACAAAAGGCCCGGTCCCTCTTATTCCGTCACCGACGGCGTCATCGCCTCGCCCGCCAAAGCCGGCAACGACCTGGTCACTGACCAAACCTTCACCGATTACATTCTGCGCATGGATTTCAAATTGACTCCCGGCGCCAATAACGGCGTCGGCATCCGCGTCCCTTTTGAAACCAACGATCTGACCTATTCGGGCAACGAAGTGCAGATTCTGGACGATGACGACCCGCAATATGCCCATCTCGAACCCGGCCAATATTGCGGTTCGCTCTACAAAATCTTCGCCGCCAAACGCGGCGCGCTCAACAAAGTCGGCCAGTGGAACCATTACGAAATCAGCGTCATGGGCCGCCGCATCAAGGTCGCCCTCAACGAACAAACCATCGTGGACGGAAACCTCAATGACGTGATGAACCGCGAGGTCTTGCGCGGGCATCCCGGCATGTTGCGCGAGAGCGGACATATCGCGCTGCTGGGCCATTGGAGCTACGTCGAGTTCCGCAATATTTTCATCAAGGAACTGCCGCGCACCGAGGCGGACAACACGCCGCCGGATGGATTCACGCCGCTCTTCAACGGGCATGACCTGGACGGCTGGAAAGGATTGGTGGCCGATCCACCCGCGCGCGCCAAAATGTCCGCCGATGAATTGGCCGCCGCCCAAGCCAAAGCCGGCGAGCGCATGCGCGCACATTGGCAGGTCCAAGACGGCATGTTGGTCTTCGACGGCCAAGGCGACAACCTTTGCACGACGCGCGATTACGGCGATTTCGAAATGTTGGTCGATTGGAAAATCGCGCCCAAGGGCGACAGCGGCATTTATTTGCGCGGGACGCCGCAGGTGCAAATTTGGGAGACCAACAGCCCGGGACAATTCGCCAAACCGGACGGTTCTGGCGGCCTCTATAACGACCAGAAAAACAACCCTCACGCGTTGGCTTATGCCGATCATCCCGTCGGCGAATGGAACCGGTTCCGCATTTTGATGGTGGGCGAGAAAGTCCATGTGTTTCTGAACGGCCAATGCGTGGTGCGGGACACGACGCTGGAAAATTATTGGGAGCCGGACAAACCCATTTATCCGACGGGCCAAATCGAGTTGCAGAACCACGGCGGCCCGCTTTGGTTTAAGAACATCTACCTCCGCGCGCTCCCGGCCGCCGATGCGCCGTGACCGGACGGGGCCGAGCCTGGCAATTAGCAAGCCGCTGTTGCAATTCCGTTCGTCCCTTCGGTCCCACTGCTGCCTCTCCTCACGCGCGCCAAACAAGATCGACGACCTGGCCGTGATCCTTGCGTGTGCGATCCAGGCAGCGCAGTTCGAGGCGCGCGCCTTGCGGTTGCAACGTGGCATGAACCCACCCGTTGGGGCGGCCTTCCTCGAACACATAGGCGACCGGCGGAAAATTGACCAGGCACAACCCGCTCTCATCGTGATAGACGCCCCACCGATGCGTGTGGCCGAAGAACCAGACCTTGACCTGTCGGCGCGGGCGCAGAATCTCCATCAATGCCGCCGTGTCCTCCAACGGCCAACCCGTCGCGCCCTCCAGGGCCGGATGGTGATGGATGGCCACGAGCGCCGGTTTGTCCGTGTTCTCATCCAGCGCGCGGGCCAGCCACGCCCTCTGCGCCTCGCCCAGTCGGCCGGGCGTTTGGAGCGTCGCGATCAATGAATCGAGCACAAACCAATTGGCGTAACGGGTTGGGACCATGGCCGTCTGGCGTTCCGGCAGGCTCGCCTCCGCTGTTTTCTGCTCCGGCAACGCGGCCCAGAAATGCTCCCGCTGATCATGATTGCCCAGCGCCAGATGAATCGGCAGCCCGTGCTCGCGCAGGGGCCGGAGCAAACCCAGAACGGCCGCGTAATCCGCCGCTTCCCCGCTGTTATAGGCCAGATCGCCGTTGATCAGCACCCCGGCCACGGGCGCCGGCCATGCCAACACCTCCTGCGCCACCGTCTGCAAATTCCGGGTCATATTGACATTGCTGTGGACCAGATTGGGGTCCGCCGCGATGTGAATATCCGAGAGCAAAGCCCAGCTTTGCCCATCGGACGCGGGTTTGTGCGTGGCGCACCCGCCCGCCGCCACGACGGCCGAGGCGGCCAGCGACCCCTTAAGAAACCGTCTCCGCGAAATAGGCGGCAAAAAAACCGGCATCGGAAAACGCTACAACGTCACCCCGCCGCCGTCGAGCCAAACGCTGTGTTGCCCCGTCTCCACCCCAAGTATGAGCGGCTTCTTCGGGAGCGCGGTCGTCCTTGCGTCTTCGTCCTCCATTTTATTTTAGCCGAGTCCTCGAAACTCCTCGAACATCCTAATTTCATTGAGTTGGTCGCAGATCCATTTGAGCGGCATGGTCGTCTCTTGCCGCAAACGCCGCGCCAAAGCGATCTTGACCGGGTCGGCCTTGCGCCGCGTGGCCAAATCGAAGGGCTGCCAACCTGCCTCGGCCAATCCCGCTGCCACCAGCCGCACCGCTTTGTCCTCCGTGCTTTCTCTCCGCTCCTGCCCGTAATGGTGCTGTCCCATTTGATAGCTGGCTTGCGGCAAAAGTTCCCGCCGAAACGCATCCTCTCCGTAACACCAACCACGCCGAATTTTGCGGTATTCCGCAGTCACTTCCACCTCGCGGCTGGCTTCCATGCGCCGGGCAAATTCCCTGCGCCCGGCCGGGCTGTCGGCTCCAATGCCCATTTCGCCCAACAACCGGTCCACCCGCAACCAGGCCACGCTGGCCGGGCCGACGCACATAATCCCCATAGTTGCTCCACCCAAAGGCTTTCAGCGGCGCATCGGGTCGGAGCAGACGTGCGCGCACCGAATTCAAATGCACGTAACCGCAAACGGTTTTCAAGTCGTCGTTGCCATTATCGTCCACCAGCAGCGATTTGTAACCCCCGTTGCAAAGATGTCCGAAGAGCCGGCGCTGGCGGTTGAATAGTGCGGTGTAAGTTCCCAAAAGCCATTTCATACCGTGCCGACCGGCGAACATTTCTCCAGACCCTGGGCCAGGCCTGCGTCCTCCAAGAAGACCGGTTCCCGGCGGTCGCCGCGGCTCATCGAATGATAAATCGACCCCGGCTATTGCAGGCGAAGGTGTCGTGCCATAGCGGCAGAGTGCCCCCACTCCTCGGTTGTGTCAACACTACTGCGGCAATGCTAGGAACCGACCCCCCACGATCCACGATAGCTTGGCAAGCAACTAAAAATGACCATGCGTGGCTCTGGCCCGAGCAACCCTAATCTGCCTGGACAGATTACTCTTCCCGGCTTACATTGATTAGCCATGAAGGACGTTACAGATTATTTTCAGCGATATATTAACGTGTGCATGCCCATTTGGAATTTACATTTTGTGAGAAAAGTTGAGCAGGGCAAAAGCGAGAACATAGCCATTATTCGTGATTGGTTTGCAGACATTGAAGGGCACATTTTCTACACAACAGTAACTCGCCCGCTGGGAGCCGCCAATTGCCCGAGATTGCCTCGGGATCATGCGTACCCGTATCAAAGGCATGTTTCCTGGGCCAGAGTATTACCGCGGACGCTGAGAGTATTCTTATGTTGGCGGAAAGATCTGCCAATGGAACCAAACACTGGACAACTAGAATTAGGTTCGAACCTAATATTGAATGTTATTGGATTGACTTTTTTGATTGGAACGAACTGGTTTATAGAAACTACGAGTATTTACGCTGTATGCTACCTGTTTCGCCGATTCTCGAATATACAAGTGAAACAGAGGCATTGATAAAATTTAAGGATACGCAAATTATGTTCGATGATAAAGGAAGGCCGTAAAGGGGTCGGGGCCCAGGGCCATTTCATCTGGGAG
>PLIU01000119.1 GCA_003140095.1 Verrucomicrobiales bacterium
GCTCGCCTTCTGTTTATGCCACTGGCGGAAGCGGTCGTGTTCGCCATGCTCTCCTCCTATATTTTGTCACGGACGTTGGTGCCGACCCTCGCCCTCTACTTGCTGGCGGTCGATAAACCTCACGGGCGTCCCATGAGCTTTTTGGGACGCATTCAACAATCCTTCGAGCAATTGTTCGAGCGGGTGCGTGAGAACTATCGACGGCTTTTGACGAGTTTCGTCCTTCATCGCAAGGTGCTAATACCCTTTTTCCTGGGGTTGTGCCTAGCCGCGGTTTTCCTCGTGCCCTGGCTGGGTCAGAACTTCTTTCCCGAATCCGATAGCGGTCAGTTCGTGCTGCATGTGCGTGGCAAAACCGGCATGCGCATTGAAGAGACGGCCCGACTTTGTGACCTCGTGGAGAATTCCATCCGAGAGGAGATTCCTCCCGACGAAATGGAGAACATTCTGGATAACATCGGCCTGCCCTACAGTCCACTGAACACCATGCATATGAACTCCGGCGCCTTGGGAGCTTTTGACGCCGACGTCACGGTATCTTTGCGCGCGCACCATCATCCAAGCGCAGACTATGTGCGTCGGCTGCGCCAGCGATTGCCTCGGGAATTCCCCGGCGCGACCTTCTACTTTTTGCCCGCCGACATGGTCAGCCAGATCCTCAATTTCGGTTTGCCGGCGCCGATCGACGTGCAATTTGAAGGCAACGACGTGGTCACGAGCAAAGAACTGGCCAATCGGCTCATGGCCCGGATGCGGGAGATACCGGGATTGACCGATCTGCGAGTGCAACAGCCCCTCGATTACCCGACACTCGAGGTGGCCGTGGATCGCACCAAGGCGTCTCAAGCTGGACTTTCAGAACAGGATGTCGCGGCTAACATGTTAAATACCTTGAGCGGGAGTTTTCAGGTGACACCCATGTTTTTTGTCAACTGGAAGAATGGCGTCAATTACAATTTGGTGGCGCAGACTCCTCAGTACCGCATGCAGTCCGTTCGGGACCTTGAAAATATCCCCGTGGTGGCCACCCATCGGCCTAATCAGGAAATTTTGGGGGATGTGGCTTCCATCAGGCGATCCCACGAGATGGCGGTCGTCTCTCACTACAATATCCGGCGTGTCATTGATATTTATGGTTCCGTTCAGGATCGGGACCTGGGGGCTGTCAGCCACGACATCGAACGCATGGTGTCTCAAATCCAAAAGTCGCTGCCGCGCGGCACGTTCATCAGGGTGCGCGGCCAAACCCAGGCCATGAGGAGCTCTTACCTTGGGCTGATTTCAGGTCTTGGCGTGGCGATTGTATTGATCTACCTGCTCATCGTGATCAACTTTCAGTCCTGGACCGATCCCTTTATTATTATTACAGCCCTGCCGGCGGCGTTGGCCGGAATAGCGATATTTCTATTCTTGACGCATACCACATTGAGCGTCCCCGCGCTGATGGGTGCCTTGATGTGCATGGGTGTGGCCACGGCCAATAGCATCCTCCTTGTTTCTTTCGCCAAGGAACGGTTGCTTCACCATGGTAACGCCGCGCAGGCCGCCATCGAGGCGGGCGCCACACGGTTCCGGCCTGTCGTCATGACCGCTCTCGCCATGATGGTGGGGATGCTGCCCGTGGCCCTTGGCTTGGGGGACGGTGGCGATCAAAATGCGCCACTGGGCCGCGCGGTGATAGGCGGGCTTGCCTGCGCCACCATGGCGACATTGTTTTTCGTGCCTGCCGTTTTCAGCCTTCTGCACGGAGGCCGCGCCCAAGGCAAATCTTTAAGGACACCCGTATGATCAATGAAGCCAATGAAATGACCACAAACACAGAGGACAAAGTTGCGTTTGAGAGCGTGGATATTCCAGACGACATTCAAGCGCCAGGGCTGAGACACCCAAGCCGGCGGAGTCCCTCCCGACTTAAGATTGTAATGATCGCGCTGCTGGTTGTCGTCGCCGTCGCGATTGCGATTGGCGCTGGCATCCAGACCCGGCTACAAGCGGAAGGGCAACTGGCACGCTCCACGCACATGTCGGCTATTCCATCGGTTTTTATCACCCATCCTCGGGCTGGCGCCGCTGGAGGAGAGGTTGAACTGCCGGGAAACACGCAACCTTTTAACGACACTCCCATTTATGCGCGGGTAAGCGGCTATCTCAAGTCGTGGAATGTGGACATCGGCGCGCGTGTCAAGCAAGGCGAACTCCTCGCTGAGATCGACGCGCCAGAGGTTGATCAACAGCTTTTGCAGGCACGAGCGGACCTCAAAAACGCGGAGGTAAATCTTGAGTTTGCGCGCATCACGGCGGATCGCTACGAAGTTTTGATCAAAACCGCCTCCGTCTCACAACAAGAGACGGACCAAACTGTCAGCGATTTTCATTCAAGGCAGGCCTTGGTGGACGCGAATCAGGCCAACGTGCATCGTCTCGAAGAACTAAAGGGCTTCGAACGCATCTACGCTCCATTCGATGGGGTGATTACAGCACGCAACACTGATATCGGAGCATTGATTCAAGCCGGTGATAATACCGGACCAAAGGAACTGTTTCATCTCGCGGCTTTAGATAGGCTTCGTATCTACGTTTCCGTGCCGGAAAATTATGTGGCTGCCGCGAAGTCCGGCTCAAAAGTGGCGCTCACCTTCGATTCGTTGTTCCCGGGTGAAACATTCCCCGCCACGGTCGTTCGCAGCGCAAACGCCATCGATCCCAATTCGCGAACTTTGAATGTGGAGGTGGATATGGACAACGCCTCAGGGCGAGTGTTGCCGGGGGCTTACGCTTTCGCCCATCTACCGATTCCGATCAGCGCGCAGGCGGTGACCATTCCCGCCAATGCACTGCTTTTTCGCGCAGAAGGCTTGCGCGTGGGCGTCGTGCGCAATGACCGCGTCAATCTTGTTCCCGTCACCATTGGCCACGACTACGGAAGCAGTGTTGAGATTCTGTCCGGTCTCGTCACGGACGATGCCATCATTGTCGATCCATCCGACTCTCTCGAGAACGGCGATGCGGTGCAGGTGATGCTTCCCGCCAATGAGCATAAGGAGCGAAAATAATAGTGCTGAACATGAAAAAGACGAACGAAACAAAAGAACGGCTGCTTCAAGTGGGATTCGATCTCATTTGGGACAGCAGCTATGGCTCGGTGAGTGTGGACGACATCTGCAAACGGGCCGGGATCAACAAGGGTAGTTTTTATCACTTCTTTCCTTCCAAGGCGGATTTGGCTGTGGCGGCTTACGAAGAGCATTGGAAAGAGGAGCTTCCAGAGATGGACCGCATATTTTCGCCGCAAGCGCCGCCTTTGGAGCGAATCCACCGTTTTTGCCAATACGCCTACGACACGCAAAAGGCAAAGGCAGGGGAATACGGCCATGTCTGTGGTTGCCCTTATGCCAGCGTAGGGAGCGAAGTAGCCACCTTCGATGAGAAAATCCGCGCCAGGAGCGAGCGTCTGATGAATGCAGGCCGCAAGTATGTTGAAAGCGCCATTGCTGACGCCATCCGTGAAGGCTCCGTCTCGGTGAAGGATCCAGTGGCCACGGCCCAGCGGATAAACACGATCATGCTCGGACTGATGCTTGAGGCCAGGGTTCAGAACGATTTAAAGGCCCTGGAAGGAATGGAATCAACCATTATGGAATACATCGGCGCAAAATGAGCGAACGTTTTCAGCGGATTATCCTTTGGCTTGTGTTACTGGCGCTGGCCGTCCTCGCGGGCTGCGCGGTGGGGCCCGACTACAAACGTCCTGCCATTGATTCGCCCGGCCTCTTTCGTGATGACAACGCGGCAACGAATCGTTCCTTTGCCGATCTAAACTGGTGGAATGTTTATCGGGACGACACATTGCAGGCACTCGTTCGGGAAGCCTTTACGAATAATTACGATCTGCGCATTGCCTTGACCCGGGTAGAGCAGGCCCGGCAAGTGGCCGCGCAAGCAAGGTCCCAGTTCGTTCCTAATGTCGATTACAGCGGCGCGGTCAGCCAGGGGCGGAATGATTTGTTTGGCTCGGCCTTCCCCAATAATGGCACCTCCGTCGGGTCTGCCAGCACTGTTCTGAACGCGTTTTGGGAAGTGGACTTGTGGGGCCGTGTTCGCCGGCTCAACGAATCCGCGCGCGCCCAATTTCTGGCTTCAGAAGAAGCGCGCCGCGAAGTCAGGCTCAGCCTATTGAGCGAGGTGGCCACCGATTACTTCCGCTTATTGGAGTTGGATCAGGAGTTGGAAATCGTCCAGCGGACCACCAATTCGTTTGCCGAAAGTCTGGCCATTTTCACACAACGTTTCAAGGGCGGCACAGCCTCGGACTTGGAAGCATCTCGCGCCGAAGCGGCTTTGGCGGACGCGGCGTCGGCGAAGCCATTCGTCCTGGAACAGATTTCCCAGACAGAAAACGAGCTTTGCATCTTGCTGGGCCGCCTTCCGGGGCCGATCAGCCGCGCTCAACTGTCGTCAACTGCACTTCCACCCGAGGTTCCTCCGGGCTTGCCCTCCGCTTTGCTGGAACGCCGTCCGGATGTGCGCGAAACGGAGCAACTGCTGCGATCTGCCAACGCACAGGTAGGCGAATCCGTGGCCGAGTTTTTCCCCAAGATAGGTCTGACGGCGTTTCTCGGAAAAATCAGTCCGGAGTTATCCGCCTTTACTCTCGGTGGCGCCAATGCCTGGGGTATAGCTGCGGAAACAACCGGACCGCTTTTCGAGGGCGGCCGACTGGTGGGGCAATATCGCCAAGCCAAAGCCGCCCGCGATGAAGCGCGGCTGCATTTCCAGCAGGCCATCCTCACGTCCTTTCGCGAGGTGTCTGATGCTTTGGTCGCGCGGGGGCGCTTGGAGGAAATCCGCGACCAGCAAGCTCGCGAAGTGAAGGCACTGGACCGGGCCGTGCGGGTATCCACGGACCGGTACGTCGCAGGCAGGGCCAGCTACTACGAGGTGCTGGAAGCACAGCAGCAGCTCTTCCCCGCCGAGTTGTCTTTGGCCCGCACGCATCGAGATCAGGAGCTTGCCGTTGTTGCCCTTTATAAGGCCTTGGGAGGCGGATGGAATGACGAATCAAATCCGAAAACTAAAAATGAGAATTCGCGCTAAACTGATGTCGTCGTTGGCTTCGGAACGCCTAAGCTCCACCGGCCATCCACAACTACATAAAAACGTATGGTCATTGGCCGCTAACAACTGTGCCGTCATCTTCGTCGAGGGGCCCGAATGACCGCCATGGAAACTCGCACTGCAGTTTCCCCTTCAGTGTTCCGGCTTACGCCGTTGTACTGGCTGGCGCTCGGAACTTTCGCAGTTGGGACAGAGGCTTTCATGATCGCGGCTCTCCTGCCCAGGATTGCCATTGATCTCGTCGTTAGCTTGCAAGCCACTGCGCAGCTCGTAACCATATTCGCCCTTACGTATGCGATAAGTTCCCCGGTCCTCACCGCGTTGACCAGCGGTTTTAAGCGGCGGAAACTGCTCATTCTGGCAATGGCGGCATTCGCTGGCGCGAATCTCTTCGCGGCGACGGCCTCGACCTTTTCTTCCTTGGCTTGCGCCCGCTTCTTACTCGCAATATGCGCTGGACTCTATACACCGAGCGCCACCGCGCTCGCCGGGGTCCTCGTCCCGGCGGAACGCCGAGGCAGGCGCTCGCGATTGTCACAGGTGGAACCAGTCTTGCCGTTGCGCTTGGCGTTCCTCTCGGTGCGTTTATCGGCTTCCGTTTTGGCTGGCGGATGACATTTGTCGGCGTATCCATACTCGCATTAGTTGCGCTCCTGGGACTCCTAACCCGAATACCACATGACATTGGCAGCGGGCTTACCACCGCAACCTTGCGAGAACGCATCGCCGTTGTGCGGCAGCCGGGCGCGCTTCCCGCGTTGCTCGTAACAACACTTTGGGGGATGGGCACGCAGACTAATTATATCTATATCGCTCCTTACCTTGCGAAGGTGGTGGGTTTCGAGGGAGTTCAGATTGGATATGTCCTCTTTCTTTGGGGAACTGCGGCGTTCTCCGGCCTTCTCTTTGGAGGCGCGGCCAACGATAGATTTGGCGGTCGCCGCGTTGTCTCCATTGCTCTTCCGACATTGGGCCTGACCCTTGCAAGCCTGTCGCTATGGGCTCGTTTTCTTACGGTCTCCGGCGCTTTTGTGCCCGTCTTAATCGCGGTGGCTGTGTGGGGTTTAGCCGGTTGGGGCTTTTTCCCAGCGCAGCAGGCACGCTTGATTAGCATAACCGGAGCCAAAGGGGCTCCGGTCATTCTTTCGCTCAATGCGTCCTTCATGTATCTGGGATGTTCGTTTGGAGCACTGCTTGGACCGCTCACGCTGACCCAGGGTAGTCTCTCCGATCTTGGTTGGGTCGGCGCCCTTTGCGAACTGGCGGCTCTTGCTCTCTTTCTGGTCACAGGCCAAAGGCGGCGCGTCAGCAATTAGCCAGAACCATTTGTGCAGCTTCTCGGCGTAGATATTGCGAAACTGATCAATTGCGCACGAATGCTCGAATTGCCTCTGCCAGTTGCGCGGCTGGTCGAATGGCATGAGATGTTCGTAATTCGCAATGATTTTTAGTTCTGCGCCTTTTACCTACGCGAGCACTTCGCGTTGGTGCTATTCAACTGGGTCTCGCCGATCCTGGTTCCCTTTTCGGTTCGCAGTTTCATATGGACTCCTTTCACGCGTATGCAGGAAACGTATCACCAAACATAGGGTTTCCGCTTTTGGACTGCTCCTTCGTCGCCTCGTCTTGAATGACATCCCAGTGCTCGGCGAGAACTCCGTTTTCCATCCGGACAACATCCACGACAATCCAGTTAGGCACTCCTTCGCCAAGTCCCGAGAAGCGGCCATGCAGCATTACAAAATTTCCGTTACCGATGGTAACATGGTTTTTATAGCGCAGGGTTTCCGGAACGTTTTTAGTCAATTCAAACAGACCTTCACGACCGGGCGGGATGTGGGCGCTATGCTGGATGTATTCTGGCGACCAGAAACTAAGCGCCTTGGCATAATCGCGCCTATTAAAAAGCGTTTCAAACGCTTCCAAAACAATGGACTTGTTCTTTTCTTCTTGTGTCTTGCTCATGATGTTTTCCTTTATGCTGGGTGTTAATGATTAGGCTATGTGTTGTGATTTATGGCGAGCACCAAGATCCTCATCCGGCGGTGGCAATAGTACGATTTTTCCCGTGTTGAGATTGGCCTCCATCCGGCGGTGTGCATCGGCTGCATTTGCTAAAGGAAAAACATTATCAATCACTGGCAGAAGTTTACCTGTTCCGAGCTTATCTAACCATTGCGCTTTGAAACGGCTGACCATCGCCTGTTTTGCGACTTGAGTCCGTGACTTCATAACGGTGCCAATGATTTGTAGATGTCCAAAAACCAGACGTTTCAAAGGGAGAGAAACATCTTCGAATCCTCCCATCAGCCCCACCTGGATCAGCCGACCACCAAGCCTTATCCCATGCCCGCATGTCAGGCTCGACGTCGCGAAGTGGCTCCAACCAGCGATGCATCTCACCAAGCTGGCCACCAGCCATCAAACCCATCACAAAAGTCGACGACCACGTATAATTGTTAGGAAAGTAGTTGAACAAAGGCCCTCCGAATTCTCTAAACAAATGTCATTCCGGAAAGGTTGCACCTCACATGGGTAGCCGCTTTTTGACGAGGCCCTCAGCGTCGGATAGTCGTTGTATCCGTTTGGCCCCGATGCATAGACGGTCGGCCAACTTACTTCGTTGAGCGCGGCTTTAGCCAGACAACGATCCGGCAAATCAGGATTGGCAATGTAAAGTCTGCCAAACGCAGCGGAGTCAGCTAATCCCGCTTCTATTAGGTGGTTTCCACGCTCTTGAATCATCTCAACATTGGCAATGATGTGTCCGTGAAAGAGGGGCCGAAAGTGCTGGTACATGCCGTCGCCGGCCAGTTTCTCCAGTGGAGTTCCCGTAAAGTTCGCAGTTGCTCCCATGAGCAACAAGTGCGCGAGATTATAGTCGTTCAGCCTTTTTATCACGTACTCCATGTCGGGCAAAGTGTCAGCATTGGCGGTGAAGGGGCCCGACATCTGCACGGAACCGGGCTCGACTCCTGGCTTGTAACCCGGCGTTAAACTCGGAATGTGCATGGGTCCAATCTTTACACCAACTCGTCCTGGCTCGACGTGTTTGAGAACGGATTCAGTAATTTCGAACAGGAAGCGAGCTCGATTTACGGTGGAGCCTCCATACTCATCTTTACGGAGGTTCGTCGCGCTGTTTATGAATTGAGCGATGAGATAGAGGTAGTTGGCCTGGATCTGTACGCCATCGAAGCCGGCTTCCATGGCATTTTTTGCCGCAGTTCCAAAATTAGCCACGGCCTGACGAATTTCGTCTTTACTCATTGGGCGGGGCGTCACGGTGGGCTTCCGTCCTGATGGCGTAACACTCTCTTGCTCCGGATTCACGTCGGATGCGGACATTGGCAAAGCCCCATCGAAGAAATCGGGATGTGACATTGCGCCGGTGTGCCAGAGTTGTGCGTACATCAAGCCGTCCTTTTTGTGAACGGCATCGGTTACGCCACGCCATCCCCGAACTTGCTCGGCACTCCAAAGACCGGGAGTATCAGCCCAACCGTAAGCATCGGGGCTGATCTCCGTGCATTCGCCGATGATGAGACCGGCAGAGGCGCGCTGGGCGTAGTATTCGGCGTGCAATTCGGTGGGCACATGACCGGGGTTAGCCGCACGCATGCGGGTTAGCGGGGCCATAACGATCCTGTTCGGCAGTTCCAATTTGCCCATACGAACAGGAGTGAAAAGGGGCTGCTGTGTGCTTGCAATATTCATAATTAGTTCACCAGAACGATGCGATAACGAACTTTGCCCGAGCGAAGATGTTCCAGCGCATCGTTGACCTTTGACATCGGAAATGTCTCGACAACGGGAGCGATCGCGTGACGCGCGCTGAATTCGAGCATGTGATCAATTGCACTGGGACTGCCGACCGGCGAACCCGAGACTGATTTTTGGCCCATGATCAATCCGAAGGCCGGCACCGCCAGCGGCTCAAGCACCGCGCCGACAACATGGAGGCGGCCCTTCGGAGCGAGCGTTCCGAGCAGTCCCGGAATGTCCAATGGCGCATTGATCGTCGAGAGGATCAGGTCGAGGCTGCCGACGATGGTTTTGTACATGCCATCCCGTTTTGTATTATGCACGACGTGGGCTCCGAGTTGACGGGCTTCGGCTTCTTTGCTGTCGCTGGTGGTGAACGCATGAACTTCGCAGCCCCATTTGTTGGCAAACTGCAGGGCCATGTGACCCAATCCGCCGATGCCGATGATGCCCACCCGCGCCGTGGGTGAAATATTGTAGGCCAGGAACGGATTAAACACGGTAACACCTCCGCAGAAGAGAGGCCCTGCCTTGGCTTGGTCAAGTGCATCCGGCAGAGGGCGCGCCCACGGCCACTGCACTCGCAACCGATCGGCAAAACCGCCGTGGCGACCGACGATGGTGCCCTGGGACGTTGGGCAAAGATTATGGTCGCCGCTGATACACTCGTGGCAATGAAGACAGCTATTCGCCGACCAGCCAACGCCGACCCGCTGTCCCACCTTGAGGCCCTTGGCGTTTTCCCCAAGCGCCAGCACCGTTCCGACTGCTTCATGCCCGGGCACGAGCGGGAATTGCGACATGCCCCACTCGTTGTCGAGCATGGAAAGGTCGGAATGGCAAATTCCGCAGTGCGTGACTTTGATTTCCACTTGGTCCGAGCCCAACTCGCCGGGATCAAATTCAAACGGTTGCAAAGCCTTATGGGGCGCTGTAGCTGCGTAAGCATGAATAGTGGACATAGGATTGATAATCTCGATGTTAAGAGTTATGGACCTCAAAAATAAACTGGCGACTTTTTTTTCACGCCACGAGACTACCGGTTATCGCGATCTCGTTTCTATTCGCCGAATGGGCCGAATTTTAGCGTGCAAAAGGACTGTTTTGGACCAGTCCTTTAGGAGGGGCAATGTGTTGGGATGCATTACTATCTCGGAACCCACTGGTCCGCAAATACCACGGGAGCCCAACTGTAGGCGTCGCCATTTTTTTGCAAACGGCCAAGTCCTGGAAATGGCAAGTGCGGACTTGCAACGAGAATGTCCTCCACAGCAAGGATAGGCAGCAACTTCGCCCGTGTGGCCACTGCCGCAGCAGGATCGATGTCGAAAACTGCGGCAATCTCGGGATGTTTCAACTGGGCGCGCGCGGCATGTATAATATCGCCCCAAAATAAAATCTTTTGGCCTTTGGAGTTGAATTCGTAACCGGTATGTCCTGGCGTGTGGCCTGGAAGTGGAACGATCTTAATTCCCTCGGCGATTTCATCTGAACCACTGAATGTATGCCGCTTCCCTGATGTAATATAAGGCGCCGAGATGGCTTGAGCGGCCTGGAAAAATTCTTGTGCCTCCTTGGGGGCTTTGGTGGCGATTTCAGGTGAAAGCCAGAAGTCATTCTCCGCTTTCGCGACGTACACTTCGGCATTGGTAAACACGCTCTTGCCGTCGTGAGTAGTCAATCCTCCTATGTGATCGGAATGCATGTGCGTGATCAGAACGAGATCGATCTGTTCGGGCAGTTGGTCTCGAACTGGCCAGCCCCGTCGTATAGCGACGTCACTTCGAGGTCGCCGACCTTTAGGCGATAGTACCCGGGTGCTTGATCGCGATGTTCGCTATTTTAGACTCTACAAAGACCAACCTCGCGTTCCATTTTCACGGCCGGCCATCTCGCGAAGCAGCCATTTTCTTGAACCGATCAAACATTGGGCTTTGACGTTGCTTTTTGCCACTGACCAAATGGTCCAACCTTCAGCGTTCAAAAGGACTGATTCGAACCAGTCCT
>PLIU01000218.1 GCA_003140095.1 Verrucomicrobiales bacterium
TCGAATCCGTCAAGTCGGGCTAGAAATCCAGTTTTCGCGGAGCGTTCGGCAGGCGTCCGCGTCGCGCTCGACAACCATATGCGGCGAAAATCCGGCTTCATGCAGTCCAAGCGCCATGCCACCGGCCCCGGGCAAATAGTTCGATTGATCGCACAAATGAAGCCCTTAATTGTGAACTCCGCCGTTGTCAAGCGCGCATCTAATTCGCGAGGCGACAGGCGACAGCCGAGTGATCGCGAAGGGAATGTTCCCAAATCCTCAGCACGCGCCAGCCGCGTCTTCGCAGCAAGCCGCCTACGCGGCGGTCCCTGGCCTTGTTCCTGGCAATCTTCGGCTTCCAAAAATCGAGACGTGTTTTCGGCATCCGGCAATGCCACCGGCAGCCAAAGCCTTGCCGATATATACAAAATTGCCCTTGTAATAAAGACCGTAAATTCCGCTGGCATCCGGTCCGGCCCCTTTTGTCTGCGGTAGCAGCGGACTGTTTTCCAACTGCTCCACCGCTTGGGTGCTAATCCCACGATCCAGATCAAAGACAAATTGGCGCGGATTGCGTTCCGGCATTCCTCCAACCGTCGCACCCCGCGATCTCTTTGACAACCAAATTCAAAGTAGCCCACCACCCAGAAGTCAATTAGATTTCGGTGCTCCCATGTCAGGAAGGGAGCCGGCGATCTCGGAATCATTCAAGAGACGGGATTCCACCCTGAGTTTCTTATCCGCGAGCAACGCCCGGTAACTGGAGCGCAGGCTGGCCAGCGGGAAACTTGCCGCCACGTTGTAGAGCACCAAAGGATGAGGCGCCGCCAAAATGGCCGCGCCCGCGAAAGTGTCAATATTACGAATGCCGGGACAGAATAAATCGGGGTCAAGCAGGGTTTGGTCGTCGGAAACGTCCAGTTGCCCGCAATCGGCGATGACCGCGTCCGCCGAAGGCGCGGCCAGCAAGGACCAGAGTCCGGCCCGGCCGGAGCCGCAGAGCACCACGCGGCAGCGGAAGGAGTTGAGAATCCTGATTCCCTGGCAAATGGAAACGAGATCGCGCACCCGTTCCTGAAGGCGCGTCCGATTGTAGGCCGTGAAAAGAACCGAAGTTTGATTCGAGTTTGCGGCGCCCCCGGTGTTGGCCGCGATGGCGACGTCGAACCCCCGGGCAAGAAATTGCCGGGCCAAACCGGCGGGTTCACCGGCGTTGTCAACAAAAGGTGTCTGGCCGTTCGGATGCGCCAGCACAATCACAGTCGGGTTGCGTTCGCGGTATGACCTCAAGGGTGCGAAATGCACCAACTGGATGGTTTCATTTTCGCCAGAACGGACCATGGCGCATTCTTCCGAGGCGTAACCAGCCTTCCTGACCAGGCCCTTGCCTGAGGCCCGCACGGATTCGGCCGGCCAGGTTAGTTGCAATGTCCGTATCCGGGCCGTCTCGATGACCCGTTTGTAGTTGGCCAGGGAAGGCCCGTTGGTCGGGCTTATGTTCTGCAATTGGTCCCGATGCAATTTGATGAGATACTTGATCAGCTCGGTTTGGCTGACGGCGTCCCCGGGCGGCTTTCCATCGGGAAAGACGGCCAGGTCCGGGTCGGGTTCTTTCTGAAACGCCACTTCCGGCACAGGCTGATCTGGTTCAGACAGGAGCCATCGGTCAAACCATTGATAGACCGCTTGGCGGCTGGTTTGGTTGTAATTGTGGCCGAAGTCAAAGCTCACGTAGCGGAGTTTTTCCGGCGCTTGCAGTAGTTGATAAATATGTTCGATGGCCGGGCCTTCCACGGTGAGGGTGGTCTTGGTCCAATCGCCGGTGTCGGCAACCAGAATCTGGGGGCGCGGCGCGGCGGCGGCGGCAATTTCCATGTTGGAATACTCGACCCGCAAGCCCGGCATATTTTCGCACAGGCAACCGCCTTGCATCGTATGACTGACCATCACCACGGGCGCCTGCGCCGCCAAGCGGTCGTCAATCGCGCCGAGGATCATCGTTTGCGTGGCGCCGCCCGAAGCGCCGGTGCAAGCCAGCCGGTGCGGATCCACCTCCGGCAGGGAGGCCAGGAAATCCAGGGCGCGCACGCTGTCCCAAGCTTGCAAGCCCATCAACGTCACGCTCCAGAGCTGGGCGGCCGGACTGTTGCTGGGGAAGCTATGGTGGTTGCCGCCAAAGTCCGGGGTCAGGGGCGATTCGGGGAAATGCGTGTCGTTGTAACCCACCATATCGTAGGCGAAAGCGATCATCCCTTGCCTCGCAAAGTTGATGCAGCGTCCCGGCACACTGCAGTTGGTGGTGTCCTCCAAACGCCCGTGCTCCCAATGGCCATGCGGATTAAGAATGGCGGGAAAAGGCCCTGCGCCCCTGCCCAACGGGCGATAAAGATTTCCCGCGACATAAAAACCGGGGAAACTTTGAAAGTAAACCTTCTCGACACTGTAGCCGTCGCGCTCAATCTTCCCGAATATCACCGGCCGCAACGCCGTCTTCTCCAGCATGGGCCAGAGACCGCTGCTGACCAGAATCTGCTCGCGGATCGCGCGGCTGCGCTCCAGCCATTGTGCCGGCGTGGCGATTTCGGGAAAGGCACGGGGCGTGTCCAATGTTTTAATGTCCGCGCCCGGCGCGTCCGCCCCGAAGGCCGGCACCAGCGCCCAAGCGAACAAAAGGAACAGACCGGAGATGTTGCGCACAAGATAGTTTGTAGCAGATTCCTGGCCCGCGACAAGCGGAACTCGCGCGTTTCCGAATGCATGGTCGTGTACTAACGGATTGTTGCTGAATTAAGCGCCCCTGGGCAGATTCGAACCGCCAACCTTCCGTTTAGCAAACGGATGCTCATCCAATCGAGCTTCAAGGGCAACGCATTTCACTGCGTTGCCCTTGCTCGAAGTTACAGCAGGCCAGCCGCCGGTCATCAAATCCTTCCGCTTGGCAAAGTCGCCAACGTTTTCAACTCTTATGAAAAATCCAAAAACCTCAAAACTTACCCAGGAACAAAAGGCGCAAGTCCTCGGCGATCCGCAGCTTCGTCGTGAGCCGCCAAACCACTCATGACTCGCGAAAAACCCGCTTGCCATTGCCGTTGTGCGCCAGCACTCTCCACTTGTACCCATTAGTCTTTTGGACATCGTTGAGAACGACCTCGATTGCCTTGACGCGACCTCCGTTTTGAGCACCCAAGATTTTCCAGGGTTCATAAAGGAAAATTATGAATTGCATGAGTGGCGGCACGCCACCGCAATTCTGCAACATGATTTCCCCATCGAATATGCCGACATCACCGATGTATTAAGTAGGCTGAGGTTGCGCAAAAGCTGGCTTGAGGTCGGTGGCGGCAACAAAACTGAGCTTTCCAAGTGGATTGGTAAGGAGTTGGGATTGAGGGGTTGGAATCCGAAAAATTTCGACACCAAAATATCTGTGGACGGCAAAGAAACCGAGTCCCCTACGCATGAAATTGACTGCTTCAAGAACCAGATTGCCCTAGAATTTGAATGGAATAACAAAGATCCATTCTATGACAGGGATTTGAACAATTTTCGTTTGCTGTTCGATCTTCGCGCCATCTCGGTCGGAATTATACTCACGCGTTGCGATGAATTGCAGCAGATCTTCAATGAACTCGGTCGCGGAAGTTCGTATGGTAATTCCACAACTCACATGTCCAAACTTTTGCCTCGGATTCTTGGCGGCGGCGGCGCAGGCTGCCCCTTATTGGTTTTTGGAATGAAAAAGTCATTATATGATCCAACACATTAGCCCAGCGGAAGACCTGCTCCAGCAGGCTCGAGGCAAATACGCGACCATCTTAGCCGATCCACCGTGGCGATTCGCCAATCGCACCGGCAAAATGGCACCTGAGCACAAACGGCTGCTTCGGTACCCAACGCTGAGCATTGATGAAATAAAGGGGCTTCCGGTTGCACAATTGGCTGCGCCAAAATCTCATTTGTATCTGTGGGTGCCGAATGCTTTGCTGAGTTGGGGTTTGGAGGTCGTTGAGGCATGGGGGTTTGAATACAAGTCTGTCATCACCTGGTATAAGGTTCGCAAAGACGGCGGCCCTGATGGTCGCGGCGTTGGCTTCTATTTCCGCAATGTGACCGAGATGGTTTTGTTCGGTGTTAAAGGCAAAAACAACCGCACTCTAAGACCTGGGAGGAGGCAGACCAACATTATCGTGACTCGTAAGCGTGAGCATTCGCGAAAGCCGGATGAGCTTTACCCAATTATCGAAGTCTGCTCGCCCGGCCCGCGATTGGAGCTTTTTGCCAGGTTCAAGCGGGAAGGGTGGCGGCAGTGGGGCAACGAGGATGTGGAGCAGAACATTGAGGAAGGTGTCGCCATGCGGAATGGCCATCGTGCGGAGCCTGTGCCTCTGCTCCCTGGATATTGTTGAAATCCAATGAAAACAACAAAAATGAAGGATGAACTGACCGCGAGGCTTTTGAAAGCGTTTGAGGAACACGGGGCGCTCCGTCAAGCTGTTGACACGCTTGATGCTCAATAACACCTGCTAAACAACAAAGTGGATCGTCTTCATGAGCGAGAGATAGCAAGGACGGAGATGGCGGTTAACCATCTCAAAAAGCCCGACGTTCGCCGTAAACCTGTGACCGCGATTCCCACTGATCGGGGCCTTTCAGCAACAATCCGTTAATACACGACCTGTTTCCGAATGCACATGACATCTCTCTGCGGGACGCGGGCGTCTGCCGAAAACAGCGCCCCTTGAGGCATCCATCATCTTCGAGAACGGCTTGATTGAGAGGCGCGAGGACTGCTACGTTTTTGGCATGGCAACGCAAGCGGGCCTTCACACGGCAGCCGGTGGACTGGTGGTCAGCCGTCAGGATGTTCTGGGCGGCACGCCGGTTTTTCGCGGGACGCGGATGCCGGTGAAGACGCTGTTCGATTATCTGGCGGATGGATTGTCGCTGGATTATTTTCTGGAAACTTTTCCTTCGGTCGAGCGCGAACAAGCGGCGGCTGTCGTTCGTTACGGCTGGCAGCGCATTGAGAGCGAACTGGCGGGATGAGAATCCTGCTCGACGAGAGCGTTCCGCTGCAAGTGCTCCACGCACTGCCCGAACATGAAGTTTTGACCGCGCAACGGATGGGTTGGACTGGCCTCGGCAATGGGGATTTGCTGGATGCGGCGGCAAGGTTTAGAGCAATGGAGGTGCTGGCGCGATCCAAATGGTCACGCACGGCGATCGCTTTGGGAAGTTTTTGCCGCAGTGGCTCCAGCCAGGCGACGAAAGCCAGAGATTCTTGATAAACTTCCAGCTTTTCATGGTCGAAAGAGCGTTTCATTCGATTAAGATTAGGGATTACGATTAGGTGCAGGAAAACGCCAGCCAAAAAAGTGAAATGCTCCCTTACTTATTCCAGGCGGCCAGACGCCGCATCAACTCTCGCGCCTCGGGATAATCGGGCCGGAGTTCGAGCGCGCGGCCGGCGGCGGCGCGCGCCTCCGCGACCCGATTAAGCCGCGCCAAAACGGTGGCGCGGGCGTAGGGAATGCGCGGATCGCCAGGCGCCAGGACTTCCGCCCGCGCCAGCGCCTCGAGAGCGCCGGGCAAATCCTCCTGGGCCGCGCGCGCCAATCCGAGGTTGCGCCAGGCATCGGCATGGCGCGGATTCAGGCGCGCGGCCTCCTGAAGTTCCGCGATGGCTTTTTTTAAATCGCCGGCGTCATTGAGGGCCAGCGCGAGGCTGTAATGATATTCCGCTTCCCGCGGGTCCAGGCGCACCGCTTCGCGCAATTGCGCCAGCGCCTCCTGATTTTGATTGAGCAAGCCGTAGAGCACGGCCAGGTCGCGGCGGATGGGAGCGGAAGCGGGGTCCCAAGCCACAGCCTTGCGATAGTGTTCCAGGGCTTCTTGCGCTTCGCCTCTGGCAACTAAAAACTCCCCCTTCTGCACCTGGCCGCCCGGCTGATCGGCATTTGCGTCAAGAAACAAATCCAGTTCCCGCGCGGCCCGGCTCTTCAGGTCCAAGCCGGCGCGCAAAGTCCAGGCGGCCGCGATGCGAACGGACCGGACCGGGTCCTCCAGCCGCGCGCGCAAGGCCGCCTCTGCCGGCACGGATTGATTCTCCGCGCTGCCTTCGAGGGCGCGCGCGGCTTTTTCCCGAACCAGCGCATTGCGGTCGGCGAGACTCTGCCGCAACACCGCGTCGACTTGTGGTTCCGCGGACCATGGTGGCAACACATTGATGAGCGCGGCTTTCCAATACACGTTGGTTTCCGCGGCCAGGATTTTAAGCAATGGCTCAACCGCGGCGGTATTGCCGGCCCGGGCCTCCGCCAACCGGCGCGCGCGTTGCCGGGTCGGCCGATCCATGAACTTCCCATACCACTTGTCCACCTGGGCCAAGGCCCAATCGGCATCTTTGTCCTGATGGCAACGGTTGCAGGCGTTGGGGACGCCGTATTCTTTGGTCAGCAACGGATCTGGAATCGTCATGCCATGATCGTGCCGCGCGTGGCGCTGCATATAGACCGTCTGCGGCATGTGACAATTGACGCACTCGCCGCCCGTCTCCTTGAATCCTTCCGGCTTGTAATGGCTCAAGTCCTTGTCAATCAATTTGCCGCCGGGTCCGTACCCGCGCACCCGGTGATGACTGTGCGCCACCGGGTCAATCACCGGAGAGTTGGTGTTGCTGCCGTCATGGCAGCGCAGGCAGAGAAAGTTGCCGGGCCAACGCGGCTTGGCCGAATGCGGTTGGTGGCAATCGGCGCATTCCACGCCGCCGGCATGCATCCGGCTGCCCAAAAAGGAAGCATATTCGTAGTCTTCCTCATGCACCTGCCCGTCCGGATAATAGAGGTCTGTGCCATCGACCATCTCCAATTCGAAATGATCCAGGAAGTCGTCGCCGGGTTTAAAATCGCCCGTCAACTCGGAGCGGCGCGCATGACAGGCTCCGCAGACATCGAGCTTTTGCTGGCGGCTCATCGGCGCAACGGTCGGATCCTTTTGGCCGGGCTTTGTGGAACGACGCCGCCACTGGACATGCGATTGGAGCGGACCATGGCAGGCCTCGCAACCAACGCTCCTTTCCGCCATGGCGGTGTGATATGTGTCTGTGGTTGAGTCGTAGTTTTTGCGGAGGCCCGTGTTGTGGCAAGCCGCGCACATGCTGTTCCAATTCATCCCGCGCCCCGTCCAATGCCCCCATTCTCCCGGCAGGCGTTCCTCCGCGCCGAAGACATCAAACCACGCTTTTCGGCGCGGGTCCCAGGCTGCGGAGAGCGCCTGCCATCGCCCACTCGGAACACCTGCCAGAAACTGGACCAATGGATCGTGGCCAATGACGCGGTCCACCTTATACGTTTCGCGCTGACCGCCTGCGCCGGTCGTCGTCGCCTCATATTTCCCATCGCGAACAGCAAGCTCAACCAGTTGCCCGGCGCGTCCGACATTTTTGGCAGCCGCAAAGGCCGCCTGACACGTATTTGAATCGGCCGATTGCTCCGCCAAGCCATGATGTGAATTGGCCCACTGGTCGTATTCCTCCCGATGGCACTCGCGGCAAGAGGCCGAACCGGCATAATCGGAAGACGCCTTTGCCTGGATTTGCGCCGGATGGTGGCGAACCAGCATCCATGTGACCAGGATGCCGCTTGCGAGCGCAAAGATGATTGCCGCGCAGACCGGGAACGTAAGAGGCATTCGGCTGTGTTGTTTCAACATTGGAATGACGCCAACACCATCACAAAGGGTGCAAGAAAAAATTGCCACGATCTGCCATCGTGGTCTCAAATTCTCTTTTCTCCTTGTCTTCCCGCCGCTGGTCAAATCTGCTGGGGGCCGTTTATGCGCCAGCTTTTCCGCCGCAAGTCCCTTGACCGCCTGGTGGGCGAGACCCTCGAACCGCGGCGCCAACTCAAGCGGGCGCTGGGGCCGGTGCATTTGACGCTGTTCGGCGTGGGGGCGATTGTCGGCGCGGGGATTTTCTCCACGATCGGCACGGCAGCGGCGGGCGGCGCGGAACATAGCGGGGCCGGACCGGCCAGCGTTGTTTCATTCCTGATCATGGCGCCGATTTGCGCGCTGGCGGGGCTGTGCTACGCCGAATTCGCGTCCATGGCTCCTGTGTCCGGGTCGGCTTTCACCTATGCTTACGCGACGATGGGGGAGTTGGTGGCGTGGATCATCGGCTGGGACCTGATTCTGGAATACGCGGTGGGCAATGTGGCGGTGGCGATTTCGTGGTCGGGGTATTTTCAGGCCTTGTTGCATGATCATTGGCCGGACTGGCTTGGGGTGGACTTTCGCTCCGCATTCCAAGCAGCCGCCGCCATGGCGGACGCCAGCGCCAAACACATCGATCTTTCTACCCTGGATGCCCGTGTGTTGCGGGCCGCACAGGCCTGGCATCATGCGCCGCATTGGCTGGGAGTGCCGATTATCTTCAATCTGCCCGCCTTCGGCATCGTCCTGTTGGTGACCTGGGTGCTGATCATCGGCATCAAGGAAAGCGCCTGGTTCAACTCCGCCATGGTCGTCCTCAAACTGGTCATCCTGTTGTTCTTCCTCGTCATGGGCGCGTTTTACTTGAAGCCGGAAAACTGGACGCCCTTCGCGCCGCATGGATGGAAAGGCATCACCAGCGGCGCGGCGATCATTTTTTTCGCTTACATCGGATTCGACGCTGTTTCCACGGCGGCGGAGGAAACCCGCCAGCCGCAACGCAACATGCCCATCGGCATCCTCGGCAGCCTGGGTATTTGCACGATCCTCTATGTCGCCGTCGCCGTGGTGCTGACCGGGATGCTGCCGGTGGCCAAACTCGATACCGCCGAACCGTTGGCCACTGCGTTCACCGGCCTGGGCTTGAACTGGGCGGTGGCGATTATCTCCGTGGGCGCGCTGCTGGCCAACGCGTCCGTTTTGCTCGTCTTTCAGATGGGCCAGGCGCGCATTTTTTTCAGCATGGCTCGGGACGGTTTGCTGCCGCCCTGGGCCTCCGCCGTGCATCCCAAATATCGCACGCCGTACCTCTCGACCCTTCTGAGCGGCCTCCTGGTGGCCGCCTTCGCCGGGGTGATGAACATCGATGAGGTGGTGGACCTTTGCAACATTGGTACCGCCTTCGCGTTCATCCTCGTCGCGGCGGGCATCATCATCCTGCGCAGGATAGAGCCAGCCCGCCCGCGGGGATTCAAAACGCCGTGGGTGCCGTGGGTGCCGGTTGGCGCGATCCTCACCTGCGGCTGGCTGATGGCGGCGTTGCCTGTCGTGACCTGGCTGCGATTCGCGGTCTGGCTGGTTGTCGGCCTCGTGTTCTATTTCTGCTATGGTTATCGGCGCAGCAGGCTGAGGGAAGGGACGAATGGGGAAGGATGAAGAAACAGGGTTTACCATCGCGACGAATTCAAAGAGACGATGCTGCTTCTGCCGATTATACAATGACGAACGGGGCGTGGGCGCATACGCAATTTCTCAATACGTATTAGGAAGGGCGCTTTGAACTTGTCGCAGGTCCGCTAAGTCCTGGGCGTTGGCCGCCTGAGCATAATAACCCGTAAAAATCTTTGGCCAAAGCCAGCGCCATCTCTGCGCATGGCCGTCAAGAAAGGTGAGATTGACTCCTTGATCGTGACGACTTGATGGCAGGTTATCCCATTGCGTGCTGGGGAAAGGATACGTCCCAAAGGCCCCGTCGTCGATCGACTGATAATCCTCATCCAGAAAAAGGAAAAGCCCGGAAGTATTGGTCATCTGGCTCAGTTTTGTGACGAGAAACGGGCCGAAAGATTCCTGCCCATCACCACCGCCACCGATCTCACAGCTCATGGAATAACTGCGGAAGCGCGTCAAACCGGGTACGGCTTGAACGGTCGAGGTGTCTGTGGGGCAATGATAAACACCTATCGAATTAAGGTAAGGATAAAGGACGCCGCTTTGAATGTTGGACGGAGTTTGATCGTACTGCGCATTGCCTACCACCCACGAGCCAGGCGCGCTAAATGAAGCATTGATGGCCGGATCATCCTCCCACATGTTGGGCGCGGCCACGTCCCCATTGTCACCGATATACATGTGCCACGCCGTCTGCAACTGTTTGACATTGCTGAGGCATTTGATGGTTTGGGCCTGTGCCTTGGCATTGCTCAACGCCGGCAGCAGAAACGCCGCCAGAATAGCGATGATAGCAATCGCAACCAATAGTTCGATCAGTGTGAAGGCTCGTCCCCCCCGTGGTTGACGACAGCAAACATGAACTTGGTCACAGCCACTCATTCCTTGAGAGGAAGAATAATCAACAGGTCAGAAGAAGTCAATGATGTAAACAGCAGCGACAGCAGCGGGAAAAGGCATCAGAAACGTTTGCCCAATTCCCGAAGAGAACCACGCGGCGTCCCTACTGCGGATTGTTTTGCAGCCAGGTGTTGATGGAGGCGGCCCACTGGTCCCAGTTGGTGCCGTCGTCCTCCTGGATCATCAATTCCAGCAAGTTCCGCGCCTGGTCTTTGAGGGGATGATCGTTGTCGCTCGCCACGGCCAGCAGCATGGGCAGCTTGAGCGTGTTGTTGCGGTTAAGCAAATCGTTCATCAACACCGTCGAGACGGCCGCGGGCGTGGTCGAGTTGGTCAACAATTCGGCCGCGCCGTCGTAATGATCGTCCTGCACCATGTTGACCAGGTGCTGCGACAACTCGACTTGCGCGTTGGTCGGCGCCGTCGGAATCATGGCCAGGATTTTGTCGGCTTTGGTGTTTGCGTCGGCGTCAGAAAGCAGGACGTCATCGAGTTGTTTTTCCCATTCCATGGACACTTCCGGAGGCGGCGGTGAAGAATCCGGCTTGTGCCGCTTGACGCGTATCGGGTTTGCGGCAGGGGGCGGCTCGACTTCCGCCATGGCCACCGGCGCAATGTTAACGATCTGCTGATTGGAGGCGGCGGCCACGGCAATGGGCTGGATATCGCCATCACGGCTTTTCATCCAGCCGATAAAGATGCCTACGCCCCCGGCCAGGACCAGCACGCCTAAAACCCTCACAAGCTTTGCCAAATTACTCATCAACATCAGGCTGATGGATTAACCCCGCCAGGTCAATTTCGTTGCGGAGCGGTTTGGACGGCCTGGACCCGGTGCGTGGTAAGACGGCGGTGTGAGCCGAGTTGCCGGAACAAACCGGTAAGCCGTAAGCACGCCGAAGCGCCTTTTCCAGAGCGTTCAATCTGGATTAACCCTCCAGTACAACTGCGAGAGGAGGTAATTTTCATTTTGTCTTTCGGGGAGGCAGTTCTCGGATGTACGCCCACGACGCTTCCGCCGTTCTGGCCGTTGTCGTAGTGGACAAAAAAACCTTCTTGACATTCCCTATCCATTTCCACGCGCTCAACCACCGCCTTTGAAGAAATGCGATTGGCCTTGCGGTTGCTGGAGTGCGGTTCGAGAAAAGTCAGACCATCCGCAAAATCCACCTCGAAAGCGTCTTCCCATGCCAGATAACGGACGGCGGTCAGGTCAACCATTTTGGCCGTGCCAAATGGTTTCTTCAATCGTGATAATGTTGGTGTCATAATCGGCCTTTAATTCTTAAATCCACAATTATTGCAATAGTTCAATGATCTTGGCCGCGATGCCGCCGGGATGGCGCAACAAGGATTCGCCCACGAGAATCGCGCCGGCCCCGGCGCGCCTTACCCTTTGCACGTCGGCCCCGGTGTTAAGGCCACTCTCCGCGACGATAAATTTATGGGTGGCTTTCGCCGCCAGACGCGCGGTCGTTTCCAAATCAACGGTGAAATTATCCAGGTTCCGGTTGTTGATGCCGATGAGACCGGCATCCACCGCCAGCGCACGCTCCAACTCGCCCTCGTCATGCACTTCGACCAGCGCGGCCAAACCCGCTTCGACGGCCAGACTGTGAAAACGCCCCAGTTGCTCGCCGGGCAAGATTCGCACGATGAGCAAAATGGCGTCGGCACCGTGCTCGACCGACTCCAGAATCTGGCGCTCGTCGATGATGAAATCCTTGCGCAGCAGCGGCAACGCCACCGCGCCGCGAATCCGCCTCAAATGCTCCAGCGAACCTTGAAAGAATTCCACGTCCGTCAAGACCGAGAGGCACGCCGCACCCTCAGCCTCGTATTCGCTGGCGATGCGCACCGGGTCAAAATCGGCGCGGATAATCCCGGCGGACGGCGAAGCTTTCTTGACCTCCGCGATCAGGGCCGGCGGGCCGCGTTTGGGGCGTTGCAAGGCGCCGATGAAATCGCGCGGCTCCGGGCGCGCGGCCCGAATGGCTGCAGGCGTGACCTGGCGCGCGGGCAAGCGCGCGACTTCGAGCCTTTTTTGCGCGACTATTGTGTCGAGTATATTCATTACTCCGCTTCATCCTTTACCCCGGCCATCCGTTTGGCCGGGCAACCCGCCCGCAGCCAGGCGTTGACGAACGGGTCCAGGTCGCCGTCCATCACCGCCTGGACGTTGCTGGTTTCCTGGCCCGTGCGCAAATCCTTGACCATGCGGTAAGGCTGGAAGACGTAGCTGCGGATTTGGTGGCCCCAGCCAATGGCGCCCTTTTCGCCGTAAAACCGTTCCAAGTCCGCCTTCTGTTCATCGAGACGCTTGGCGTAAATTTTGGAGATCAACAGGCGCATGGCGGTGGCGCGATTCTGATGCTGCGAACGCTGGCTCTGCGAGGCGGCCACAATCCCCGTCGGCAGGTGCGTGATGCGCACGGCGGTCTCCACTTTGTTGACGTTCTGGCCGCCTTTGCCGCCGGAACGATACGTATCGACCTGTAATTCGACGGGCGGCAGGACGATCTCCGCGCTGGTCTCCTCGATTTCGGCGATGACATCGACGCTGGCAAAACTGGTGTGGCGGCGCTTGTTGGAATCAAAGGGGGAAATGCGCACCAGGCGATGCACGCCCCGTTCGGCCTTGCAAAAGCCGTAGGCGTGATCGCCATTCACCAGCAGGGTGGCGCTTTTGAGGCCGGCAGTTTCGCCGGGGAGCACGTCAGTCAATTCGATTTCCCAGCCGCGGCCTTCGGCCCAGCGTTGGTACGTGCGCAGGAGCATCTCGGCCCAATCGCAGGCTTCGGTGCCGCCGGCGCCGGCGTTGATGCTGAGGATGCAGTTGTTCTTGTCGTGCGGCCCGTTGAGGAAAACCTTCAATTCCAGGCTCTCCAACTCGCGCGAGAATTGGGCCAAATCCCGATCCATGGCCGCCTCGTGCTGTGGCTGCTCCTCCGGCGGTTCCTCCAGGGCCATTTCGAGCATGGTCTTGAAATCCTCCATCTGGCGCTCGGCCTTGAGCAGCGGCTCGGTCTTTTTACGTAGAGTGTTGGCTTCGTCGATGAGCCCCTGGGCTTTTTCCCGGTTGTTCCAGAAGCCCTCCTGCACCATCAATGCGTCCAGCTCGGCCAGACGTTTCTCCACGCCGGGCAAGTCAAAGAAACCT
>PLIU01000229.1 GCA_003140095.1 Verrucomicrobiales bacterium
AAACTGGTGCCGTCGCAGGGACTCGAACCCTGGACCTCAGCCTTACCAAGGATGCGCTCTACCCCTGAGCTACGACCCCATTTGTTGGAGTCGGCGGGATTCGAACCCGGAACCTCGTCCTCTTTAAGGATGTAGTTCCACCGGCATTCGTCACAAAATCTGACTGCAAAAATGGCGACAAGGTTTGATGAGAATTCTCGACCGGCCTCGCGGCCGGACGGGCGGAATTCGAATCCGCTGGTTGCCAATGTATTCCCACCTGCATTCGCCATAAAATTTCAAGAAGCAGCGCGACAATAGGGTGCAAGACAATTGCTGAGCTATTCCGTTTGCATGGAACCGGGATATGAACCCGGGCCTTCTGGCTTTGGGCCAGACGCTCTACCTGTAGTCCTGCGGGCATTCCCGCCGCTTCAAAGGAACGGGCGACAACAGTTGGTACGACACAACTTCCATTGACTGCGACCTGAGACAGGCTCGTTTGGCCGCAAACGGGACGATGGCCCGCTTTACTGGAGGTAGATATGTAGTCCTGCTGGCATTCGCCATTCCAAATTATCAAAGATCAAAATTCAATTCTTACCGTGCAACGCGGGCCGACAAGTTTTTGCCGAGACTTTACAGTTTTGATGTAGTCCCAGGCGGCATTCGACCCGCAAAATCATTTCCATCCCGGCCCGGCCACGTCCCAATTGACGCGGCCGGGCAAACTTCCTGGCGTCCGCTCACAACGTGAGCGAATCGATTTCACCGACCCAATGATCGGCGCCGAGGCGGCGGTCGGCAAAGGCCGCGATGACTTGAAACACCTGGTCGGAAAATCCGCCAATGTTCAAAATGTCCTCACGTTCAGCCGCCTGCACCGTGGCGTAAGGCTGGATGTCAATGCACACCAACCGCGCCTGCGGATTGAACCGCTTGAACACCGACCATTCGCGCATCGTCTCGGTGCCACGGCCACCCTTGGCATCAACCCACGACTGGTTGTCGGAGACGACCACCACAACGTCGCCCTTCGCCTGCCGCTTGTTCAACCAGGCGAGCGGGGCGCTGCAGTTGGTTCCACCTCCGCCAATTGCCGCGAGTTTCTGCGCGTTGGTCATCACGCTGTCACGGCCGTTCAAGTTCACATTCACGACATTGTTCTCAAACGGCAACACTTCCGCCTGCGGATTCTGCCGCAGGATGGAAGCCGCCACCAACGCGGCCACATCAATGCACCGCACGGCGGTGACCGCCCCCACCCGGTGACCGGTTACGGGCGTACCCATGGAGCCAGACACGTCCGGGCAGACATACACCTTGCCGGTCATGCGGGGCACGTTTTGCGTCGCCACTTCCATTGCGTCCTGGAGCGCGTCGCGCACCAAGGTCGGCACGTCGGCGCCAGCCGACTTGAAGGCCGCGAGCAGCTGATACGGAAACACGCGAGCGCGTTTCACGGCATCAGCGTTAGCCAGCCGATTGGCGATCGTTTTCACCATCGCCTGATCCTCGAACACACCGTGACGGGCAAAGGTGTTCAGATTCATCCGCGTCATTTGCCACGGCGCGTTTTTCGCGATGGCCGTCCATTCCGCCTTACCGAGGTCCAAGGCAGTCAGCATTTGAAACGGCACATCAGGCACGACATCACGCTGACCAGCCTTAAACGCCTCAAACTGTTTCACAATTTCCGGCAGCGCCTCAGCGTTGTGCTTCCGCCCGATCAAATATCCATNNTGATGAGGTCCGCCAAAGATGGATCGTTACCGACCGACGCACGAAACACCTGCTCATCCGTGCGCGACGCCAACCAGCGCTGCGCAAGTTTCTTCGGAACCGTGCCGAGAGACTTCCGGCCGGCCACACCGGAGCGGAGGACCTGCACGAAATTGCGCAGCATCTTTCCGTCATCGACCACGCGGTCAAACACAGTGCGGAGCAATTGTGGATTCTTAACTGACAGCACCGCGCAGAGCACCACAGGCATATCCTTCATTAAGCCGTGTTGCCGGGAATAAACCGCCGTCTTGGCGAGGAACTCGGCATCAACCCGGGCGGCCAAGGTCAGGACCTTTTGGAGCTGATCATCCGCCGAGGCGTAATAGGTCGAGTTCATGCAACCGGTCATGGCATATTGGGCGAGACCTTGCTTCGCCGGGAGGGTGTAGGCCGGCCCACCCGCCTCGTTGACGGTATTGGTCTTCGGGACAAGCGCCCCGCGCAGGGATTGGAACAAAATTTTGTTGGCCATAATGTTTCTTTCGTTAAATTCTGCTATTTCCTATCGCAGGCCTTGTGCCAACCAAAATGCGGGCTGTTTACGTGGTGCATAAAGTGCTTAATACAAGGTTGTTAGATGGCTTTTTGAAGTCGTTTTGGTTTTGGTTTGCCTACTTGATATACTAGCGGATATTCTAACACACAGGAATAAATGCTATGAATCCAAAGAAGCAGGTTGTATTCGGTTTGTTGGGCACCGTGTTGGACTCTGGCTTTCACCAGGAACGTTGGAACAAGTGGCGTCCGACGATATCCCTGTGCAAGCAGGCGGAGCTTCCGATTGATCGGTTTGAACTGATTTACGATCCGAAGTTCAAGGACATGGCCGGATTAATCATGGCCGACATTCCCCGCGTCTCTCCGAATTCGGAGGTGAAGGGCACGCCGCAGCCTTTGCTTGATCCGTGGGATTTCGAGGAGGTCTATGCCGCATTGCATGATTTTGCGCGCAGCTACGAATTCAAACCTGACACGGAAGATTATCTTGTCCATATCACCACCGGCTCGCACGTGCAGCAGATATGCCTGTTCCTGTTGACGGAATCGCGCCACTTCCCCGGACGCCTGGTGCAGACCTCGCCGGCCGACGCCAAACGCCGCGGGCCGGATGGCAAATTCGCCATCATTGACCTCGACCTCTCGAAATATGACCGTCTGGCCTCGCGGTTCGGCACAGAGCAGAAAGAGGCGCGGACGTTCCTCAAATCCGGTATCGCCACTCGCAATGAACGCTTCAACCAGCTCATTGAACAGATCGAGCATGTGGCGATTCATGCCAAAGAGCCGATTCTTCTGACCGGCCCCACGGGCGCGGGAAAGTCCCAACTGGCGCGGCGCATCTATGAACTCAAAAAATCCCGCCACCAAATCACGGGGCCGTTCGTGGAAGTGAACTGTGC
>PLIU01000034.1 GCA_003140095.1 Verrucomicrobiales bacterium
TCACAGGCAAGAAACTCCCGCCAGGATCCGTCTCACCAGGCCCGTCGGAGCTGGGTGACTGCATTGTCGAACTGAGGAAGAACTACCGTTTCGGCGAACAGAGTGGAATTTACAAGCTCAGCCAAGCCGTCAACGGCGGTGATGCCGAACGCGCGATCGAAGTGCTGCGAACTGCTGGAGGTTCCCCGGACTCGCAGATTTCATGGAGGCTGTCGCCGGAACCAGCAGTGCTGAAGGAAGCCTTGAGACCTCATGTGCTGAACAATTTCACCGCCTACTTGAAATGCGCGGATCCGGCGGCGGCCTTGCGGTGTTTCGGCCAGTTCCGCATTCTTTGCGCCGTCCGCAACGGCCCTCTGGGCGTGGAGAACATCAACCGGTTGGTGGAGGAAATCCTGGCGGACGCTGGGCTGATTGAGGCGGGTGGCAATTACCGCGCTGGGAGGCCGCTGTTGATTACCCGCAATGATTACAACCTCAGGTTGTTCAACGGCGACATAGGCGTTTTGCTTCAGGACCCTAAACGGGGGGAGCTGCGCGCCTACTTTTCCGGTCCGGACGAAAGCCTGCGAGATTTTCTGCCCTTGCGATTGCCAGTTCATGAGACGGCCTATGCGATGACGGTCCACAAGAGCCAGGGGTCGGAATTCGAGCGCGTGTTGCTGATCCTTCCCGCTGATGACAGCGCGATCCTCACGCGCGAACTCGTTTACACCGGCTTGACTCGGGCAAGCAAACAGGTCGAGCTGTGGGCAGCCGAGAAGCCCTTCCGGACGATGATTCAGCGGAAAATCAGCCGCCGGTCTGGGCTACGGGACGCGTTATGGAGATGAGTTTCAGGTGAGACTGCGTGAAGGAAGCATCGGCTCAATGGTCGCGAACATACGATGCCGCCGCGCCAGCGGTCTTGTGTTGGGATCTTCTGCCGAGCAGCACGATTTCCCGTCCGCCAGCCGAGTCGCGAAACTCGATGCCCGGGAACTTTTCTTTCAAGCCGACCCCCAACTTTAGGCAGCTTTTGCCGCCCGCACCTTGGCCCACCGGGCCTTGGCTCCAGCCGATAGGGCAGCACGTCCAGCCGCGCTGATGCGACGTTTCTTCGGACCCGGGATCCCTGCCGCTTTTGCTTTTGCCCAGCGTATCTTCCGCGCCTTCGCAAGAGCTTTGATGAGTTTGCGTTTATGCGAAGCGGACAATTTACGCTTTGTACGCTTTGGGGGAGCTGGCGCCTCGGCTGGGTTGGCCGCGGCAACTTCCCCAGTTATGGCTTCGAGTTCTCCATGCGACGCCGAAATTTTCTCTTTGAGTTCTATCACCCGTCTCAGCTCGACCAAAGTATAATCAGAAATTGATTTCATCAGAGGAAGGATGCCTGCGGATTTGAGAGAGTCAAACCAACTTTTTACACCCATCGTAATGTTTGGCCAACTTCCCGCTCTTGGTATAAATCACCGCGCTTATCATCATGGCCGTTCCTTTGGGGACATGGTGGTGGTCATTCGGACCACACGTTTATGGAGGAAGTGCAACTCCTTCCAGGTTTGAGAAGGAGCCGCAGTTCGTTCCCTCTTGAATTCAGTGTCAGCGGTCAAGACCAGCCAATGAGGGTCGAGTGAAACGAATTAAGACCAGCCATTTCAACCGCCGAGGCAGTCGCCGGTCGCCAGAGCTTTTGCCAGCCGCATCTGCCCCAGATAAAATGCCCTCGGTACGACCGTCTCCACTCCGCTGGGCTGCGGTGGACGGAAGCATCTGCCGCCGAATGCCAAAAAACGTGAGGCGGTAACAGTTTCCTCCCCGCATTGGTATGGGCTACCTCCCATTGCGTCAGGTCAGGGTGGGGCTGTCGGGCTGCAGGGTTGGGCTCAGATCTGGCCAAGCTCGGCACAGCGCTAGAACGTGTCGGCGGGATAAAGGCCGCCACCGGGACGGATAGAGGCTGGCGTTTACCGCTACGCGAATTTTGTCCCAAGTTGTGAGTCGCTGTTCGGGATTGGGCTGCTCCTGGGCAAAACTTATGAGCAACACTCCGTCTTGAATGGCCACGCGATCAATGGAAAACGGCAAGTGCGTCCAATCCGGTTTGCGTAACCCCCACAAAATTCCAGGCAGCGCCGCAATCCAACACTCTGGCAATTCGTTTAGCCCGTCCGGAACCCGGCAGGCTTTTGAGCGGAAGAATTCCCTGGCTCGTACAAGCGCGTCGCCTCGGCGCGGACTCCAAACCGCTGCGGCGGCCGCCACAATATGCGGACTGAAAATCGGTCCGAATCCCGCCTGGATCATCAATTGCTGCACATGCGCGGAGCTGAAAGTTGCAGAAATCGCAGTTTCATGGCCTCCGGCTTCGAATTCAGGGAGTTCGAACCAGGGCGCAAACCAGACGGGAAATTCGGTGCGCTTTCCATTGGCGAACACGACGAAGGCCTGATGAACGTCCAATTGCCCCAGTCCCCCCATCGGACACACCGGGACTTCGGTGGCGGCCGGATCACTCGAAGGCGGGGGCAACAAGCCCAAAAAGCCTCCTTCCTCCGGGGGCTTCTTTCGCGGCTGTTCCTTGCGCGTGCCGAGCGCAAGGTGGGCATGAACGGCCGTTTCCGCTTCCCGCGACCGCAGAAAAACCAGGGTGTTGCAATTGTTCACCAGCGCACGAGTCGGCCCGACTCCGATCCGTTCGCCAAGGGAATGCAGCCCCTGGGCAGCCGCCATGACAAAGCATCTTTTGCTGCGCACCGTGGCCAGTTGCTCGACATCCTCACGGGTGACAACCAGAGGAAACTCATCGGCGACCAACCCGCTGAGGCGATGTTGATTCCCGGAGCGCTGCTGCACCGTCTCGAAGAATGATTGTTTGGCCAGCCGGAAGAAAAACTTTGCCAGTTCCGGCTCTGCCAGAGAGTTGACGGAGACAACGCAGATTTTGCCCTCGCTTGCAGCCTGGGCCGGACTGCCGGTATCCCGCGAGCGCGGCGCAAAGCAACGAACGGCCGCCGGACTCAGCAACGGCCGGAGGACGTTCAGTAAACAACTCTGTAGGTTGGTTCGGGTCCGGGAATCGAGGGCCTGCCAGAGATTCACCTGGTCCAGCGCCCCGGAAATGATCGGATGGCCCTTGCGGCCCTGCTTGCTCAATTGTTCTGCGAGCTCCTGCACATCCTGCGGCGTGGTGGGTGACACAAACCAGCGGCGCAGAAAATCAACGACCGGCCCGAAAAAGACCGGCTGCCTTGAGGCCACCCACAGGGTGAACGCCGCACTGAACATGTTGGTGGTGGTTGTTTGCCAATAAGCATTGTCCCCGCCCATTGGATCGGTGGCCATCAGTACGCGCCGTGTCGTCTGCTCCACATCATCCAAGGAACGCAAAGTGCCAAACAGATCGAAACTGTGATCTCCGCCCGGACCGAACACAAAAACATCACCACGGCGTCCGGCCCGTTGCGCGGCTTCTTGCACACGCGAAACCAGATCGTCCGCTTTTGCATCAAGCAAAAGGAGGCCGATTTTGTCTTCTGGCTTCTCGGCACGGTGCCGAATGAGTTGGCTGGTGGCCGCCGTCAGCAGTGTGGATTTGCCGCTGCCGGTCGAACCGAGGAGCAGGACATGCTGGACCAAGTCGGCTTCCGTCAATTCGATCCGATGGCCGGCCGGCTCGTAACAGGGCCAGGTAACAATGGGTGAATCGGTGGTGTCGTGCAGCATGTGATTTTTAATTCGGGCTGTGGGTGAAATTCGCGACGCAACCTTGCTCCGGGTCAAAGTACAGAGCCTCCGCAGCCAAACGCGCGTTGTACCCCATCGCCGAGTGCCAGGCATCTGGCGGGCAAAGTGAAGGCAGAATTCGAACCAACACACCGGCCCGATCGAAGGAAGGCACGAACATTTTGTGTTTGCGGCTGTGAAAATGACCCAAGTGGAATTCCCTATGGCGGCTGGCAGCCCATCCCTCCGGTTGTTCCGTGGCCAGCAGCAGCGGCAAGTCAAAATGTTTTTCGTTGTGGCCGTGAGTGAACCCGATGAGATTTCGGTGATACCGAAAATACTTTCGCTGCCGCAGGCTGTTATCTACTGCCACATCTTTCGTGTTGCGGAACCACGCCTCCAGCACATCGCCCAAATAGTAGAGGCGTTGCGTGTCGTGATTGCCCGTGACCATGACCACCTGCACCGGAGCGATCTGGCGCAAACGGTCGATCGCGCGCACCAGCAACTGCCGGCCGCGCAGGAACGATTCCTGGTAACGGATCGCCTCGTCCTGCGGCGTCCCCGCCGTGGTGGT
>PLIU01000219.1 GCA_003140095.1 Verrucomicrobiales bacterium
AACTGGTCAGGACTCCGTTGGTGGTGATTTTGAACACGGTGCCTTGGTGGTTCGTGCCGCCGTAGAGAGTCGTGCCATAGAAGCTGCCGTCGCTGGCCTGCACGAGCCCATTGGGGTCCCAGCCATCATTGGTGCCGCTGAATGAATACAAACTGGTCAGCGCTCCATTGGTGCTGATTTGGTACTGTACACGGTGCCATAGCCGCCATTCGTGCCGCCCCCAGAGGTCGTGCCATAGAAATAGCCGTCTCTGCCCTGCACAAGAGATGCTTTGGGCTGCTGGCCGTTTGGGGCCACCTGGAATGAATGTAGGGTCCTCAAGACCGCTCCGGCCTGGGCGCCGAAGGCAGTCAGCACGAGCGCGGCTGTCCAGAGCAGTGGCATGAATAGAGGCAAAACCGGCTTACTGCCAGCCACCGGCTCGGTCGTTTCGCAGGTTCTACTTTCGTTATGGAGTATCGTGAGATGGGTTCTTATAGATGTGAATCTGATTTTCATAATGGTATCCTTTATAAGTTGGTGATGCCGATTTTCCGGCTTCTTGCGTTCATGTTTTATCTCTTAAGTTCATGGGCTTATTGGCGCGGATGGAGCCTTGATGAGAGCCTTGGCTTCCTTATAGGCGAGCCAACAAATCATTTTGTCGTGAGAAGCCAATCTTCCGTCCGAGATCGGTTTTGTCTCGTCTTTGGGAAACGGGGGCATTTGTCCCTCGGCCTGGGTGAGGAGCTTCCGGGCTTCCTCCAGCTTGTCCTCCCGGAACAGGCTCATGGCGCGATAAAGGCGCGCGACTCCTGGAATGTCCTGTTGATCAGCCGCCGTCTGCTCCGCGATGGTCAGGGTTCGTTCGGCAGCTGCATATTGGCCATTGCGATATTGAGCGAGGCCGAGCGCGAGGTAAAACCACGGCAACTGCGGGTCGCCTTTCCCCAGTTCGAAAGCGCGCTGCGCGAAGCTGAGCGCCTTGGTCCGCAAGGCGGCCTCGGTGGAAGGCCGCAGGCATGCAACCTTGGCGGCGCGCTCCGCCGTCGTGGCTTGGTCCGTTCCTTCCGCCTGTCTAAGGAGGCGGCGGCGAGTCGCTTCGTAATCGGCGTCCTGGCCGGACCAGGTTTGCCATACGGCAAGAGTGAGAGAGGCGTCGGTGTTCTTTGGGTCCAATCGGCAGGACTTCGCCAGAAGTGCGATCGCCTCCCCGTTGCGACCGGCCTCGTAGTAGGAATCCGCCAGGTTGTTCATCGAGCCGAGGGTGTCGGGGTGTTCCGGGCCGAGCACCTTGCGGCGGAGTGCCAGCGCCTCTTCCCGCAGTTTGAGCGCATCGTCCCGGCGACCGGCCTCGTAGTAGGAATNNAGCACCTGCTCCCGCAGCTTGAGTGCCTCGTCTCCGCGGCCGATCCCGCTGTAGGAATCCGCCAAATTGTGCATCGCATCCAGCGTGTGGGGGTTGTCCAGGCCGAGCACCTTGCGGAAGAGCGCGAGCACGTCCTCCTTCAGCTTGAGCGCCTCGTCCCGGCGGCCGGCATTGTCGTAGGACATCGCCAGGTTGTTCATCGCCCCGATCGTGTCGGCGTGTTCCGGACCGTTGACTTTGCGGCTGAGTGCCAGCACCTGCTCCCGCAGCTTGAGCGTCTCGTCCGGGCGGCCGGCGTCTTCGAATGACACCGCCAGATTGTTCATCGTCTTGAGCGTGTCGGGATGTTCAGGGCCGAGCACCTTGCGCCGGAGCTCCAGCACCTGCTCACCCAGTTTGATCGCTTCGTCCCGGCGACCAGCGTCATCGTAGGAACGTGCCAGATTGTGCATCGCATTGAGTGTGTTGGTGTGTTCTAGACCGGAAGTGGCGAGGTAGTAATCGCGAACGCTTTCCTGCAGCGGGATAGCCTCGCGGTAAAGACCCAGCGCGTAATAGGTACGACCGAGCGTCGCCTGGAGTTTGGCCCGGCGCGCGGGCTGGTTGGTCAGCTCTTTCTGTAGCTTCGTCGTCGCATTGCTAAGAGTTTCGGCGACAGTGATGGTGCGGCCGTCGCGCTCTGGGTCGGGGCTTCGGAACACTTCGGTCAAAAACTTCGAAATCGCTTCAGCTTCCTGTCGAGCGTTCTCCGACTCCATCAACCGCCCCGCCGCCAGGTTCTCCGCCCGGCTGGCACTGTCATGCGCACGCCTCTCTTGAATGAATAGGAAGGTAGAAACCGCCAGTCCAACCAGCAGGGCTGCTGCCACAGCCGTTCCTGCCGCAAACGCCAGCTTGTTCCGGCGCACCAGCTTCTGGAACCGGTAGAGGTTGCTCGGCGGTCGGGCTACGACCGGTTCGTTGTCCAGATGCCGCTTGAGATCGGCGGCCAGACCATTGGCTGTCTCGTAGCGGCGCGCTCGGTCCTTCTCCAGGCATTTCATCACGATCCAATCTAAGTCAGTGGATAGTGGCCAGTGGCCAGTGGCCAGTTGAGAACGTGGCCTAGCGAGAGATTTCTGACGCAGCCGGGTGGATGGGCGTTCGGGTTCTTCCTCCAGGATGATCCGCTGCATCTCCTGGTAGCTCGCGCTGCGCAACCGCTTTTCCGGGAAGGGCGTCGTTCCTGTCAGCAATTCATAGAGCAGCACGCCCAATCCATAAATGTCCGCACGCGTATCCACATCCAGCCGGCTCATCTCCGCCTGCTCCGNNAAATCAATGACCATCGGGTGCGGAACGCCGGCGTTGAGGGTGACCAGGATGTTGGTGGGCTTGAGGTCCCGGTGAATGATCCCTTTTTGGTGCGCGCTTTGAATGGCTTGGCAGACCTGAATGAAAAGCTTGATGCGCTCCTCGGCGGGAAGACGGTTCTTGTCGCAAAACTCGGTGATGGGGACGCCCTGCACCAATTCCATGACGAAGTAAGGGCGTCCAGTGTCGGTGGCGCCTCCATCGAGCACCTTGGCGATGTTGGGATGGTCCATCAAGGACAGGGCCTGCCGCTCGGCCTCGAAACGGGCCACGACCTGTTGGGTGTCCATCCCCAGCTTGATAATCTTCAGGGCCACGCGGCGGCGGACCGGTTCCTCCTGCTCCGCCATATAAACAACCCCCATGTCCCCTTCGCCGATCTTTTCCAGCAGCTTGTAGCGGCCAATGTGGTCCCCGGGCTTTCCTGCGGCTGGGAAAAGGTCGATGGCGGGGACTTCCAGGAACGAGTCCTGCCGGTGATCGGCGAGCAACTCTGCGACCCGTGCGCGCAGGACTTCGTCCCCCAGGCAAGCACCTTCAAGGAAAGCCGCTCGCGCTTCTGGCGGCTCAATCTCGACGGCGCGCAGGAAAATGTTCCGTGCCTGTCGCTCCCGTTGGGTTTGGTCGTGATCGTTCATGGCTCTGCCTGCCTATACATGCGTGCAGCCGGGAAAAACCCGCCAACTTTTCTGAAAAAAAAGACGCGGAGCCGGTGCCGGTTAGCGCTGGTGGCGGAGGGCATTTCTCAACCAAGCCTTGGCGAAAGTCCAGAGCCGTTCGCCCTGGCGCATCGAAATCCCCATCGCCTCGGTGGCCTCGGCCATGGCCAAGCCGACAAAATAACGAAGCTTGACCAGGCGGGCAGCTTCCGGATCGACCTCGGCGAGGCGGTCTAGCACTTCGTGCAGCCCCAGCAGTTCGGATTCGGGCACCTGAAGCTCGATGCGGGACTCATGAAGTTGCTCGGGCGTTGCCAAGCCGCACGGCTCGCGTAATTTACGCTTGCGGGCTCGATCAATTAAGATGCGCCGCATGGCCTCGGCTGCCGCGCCAAAGAAGTGTGCGCGATTCTCAAATCCACGGTCCTCCGCCCGGACCAGCCGCAGCCAAGCCTCGTGTACCAAAGCGGTAGGTTGCAACGTCTGGCCCGGTGATTCTCTGGCCATCTTGGCTGCGGCCAGGCGGCGCAACTCCTCGTAAACCAGAGGCAGCAATTGCCCGGCCGCTTGGGGATCTCCGGCCCCAACCGCATCCAGGATCTGAGTCACTTGTTCCGGTGCCGGTTGCATGAAGCATTTCCCCGGCCTTCGCCTTCCCCACGAGGCGCACACCAGCCGGGGTAACGGTTCACATCAGACACCAAAATGAGGCGGAGCGCAACCAGGGAATGACCTCGGCTTCAGCCCAATCGCGGCGCTAGTCGAGCCTGTTGGCGTAGTTCGAGAAAGAGAATTTACTGTGGGGCGTCGTGTTTCGGCATTTCCTGCTCTGGCCTCACGCGATGAAAATACGGCAGGCTCGTGACCATCTGTCGAACCGCGCCGATCAGTCCTCTCCGATAAAAAGCCTCATGTGGCCGGTGATGGAGCGCCGCAAGATGATCCTGGCGCAACCGCTGTATCTGTGGGGCAATGGCGGAAACATCGAAGGAGGCCCCAGGCGTATGTTCCAAACGAGTCTGCCATCTCTCTCGTTCCTCTCCCTCGCGAGCCAGCCATCTTGCTTCTTCCGTGCGCCGCCGCTTCTCAACGCTAAAGCACAAATAGGCTATGAGCACTGCCAGGACGATCAGCCAAAAAGTAAAAAATTCGAGCATGGCGCGCCGGGGCTAACAAGTATTGGGCCAAACGCTGGGTTGGCCTGATTTGAAAAGCAAGTTGGTCGCTTTCCTCTTCATAAGTCAACATTAAACTGCTTTAGGAAAAATCGCAAGCTATTCGTTCGGCTTGCTCACCCTTTGTATCGACTCAGAAACGCCCTTGAAAACAAGGCCATGGATTGAGCCTTGATCCCGTCATGCCATGGGTCTGGGGATATCACGACTTCTCCTCGTGTTCGCCCAAAGATGCGGTTTCTTCGCCATTCGGCAGCACTCGACCACGAGGCGCGGGCATTTCCAACAGTTGAACAGCATCGATCTCTTCGAGTCCTTGAAGGTAGGCTTTGCAGATCCGGTGCATGCCGTCCAAAACGTCGCCCTTGGGTGAGAGAATGATGGGGTAGGAAAGATCGGCCTCATAAATGTCACGCGCGTGCTCCGCGATGCTTCGGCAAGTCGGCAGGATGTTCCGGGGTCCCCCGAACCAGCAGACTTCATCAAAGCAAACGAGGTCGCTGATGCGAACCTTTTTCACCGGCAGGCCAGGCACCAATGGCCACAGTTGATCCATGCGCCAAAAACGCATCGAACCGTCCTTCCGCGGTGGCGAACAAGTACGGCGCCCGGCGGCGCGCTGGTTATGGGTCTTCTGCTGGCTTTCGTTCACAGGAAATTCTTGAATTCGCGTAACCGCCCAAGATTGAGCCACAGCCGCCGCAAGTCAAGCACTGCGGATCAGCCCTCGTTCTCGCCTCGATAGAGACGATGTCGGCATATGTTGGCACAACCTTTCAAAACCAAACCACCGCCGCAGCCAGTCAAACAAATTCCGCGCGCTGCTCGCAAGGCAGTTTTAGTCACGGTTCGACGGAGTCTCACCCTGCCGACGCGGCTGGTGTCTAACGCCATGTTTTCCAAGCTAGTCTTGCTCAACGCCAGGTTTTCGGCAAACTGGCCATGTTGAACTCGATGCGGACGCTGAGACTATTCGAGGATGCGGCGGATGCGCCCGCCACGGAGGGCGTCAAATACGCCGGTTCCAAGCTCAAGCTGCTGCCGTGCATTCTGCAATTGGTCCGCAAAGTAAATCCCGCAACGGTCCTGGATGGCTTCGCCGGCACCACGCGTGTCTCGCAAGCCTTGGCCCAATCCGGCCATCGCGTCATCGCCAATGACGTTGCCGCGTGGTCCAAAACCTTTGCCACCTGCTACCTCCTCAATCCGCATCCCGCGAGTCATTATCAGCCGCTCATCAATCATCTCAATGCGCTGCCGGGACGCGACGGCTGGTTCACGGAACACTACGGCGGCGATGCAAACGGAGACTCTTCCATTGGCCAAGACCATCTAAAAAAACCCTGGCAAAAACATAACACGCGGCGCCTCGACGCCATGCGCGACGAATTGGAATGCCTGCCCGTTTCCGAAACCGAGAAGGCCGTGCTGTTGACAAGCCTGATGCTTGCGCTTGACAACGTGGACAGCACGCTGGGCCATTTCGCGTCTTATCTCCGCCAATGGTCCCCGCGTTCCTACCACAAACTGCATCTGAAGGTTCCGCGCCTCAGGCCCGCCAAGGAAGGCCACGCCGTTCATCAATCCGACATTTTTGATTTGCTGCCGAAAGTTGAAGCCGACCTGGCCTATTTCGATCCGCCTTACGGCTCGAACAATGAGAAAATGCCGCCCTCGCGCGTGCGCTATGCCGCGTATTACCATCTTTGGACTTCGATTTGTCTATATGACAAGCCCGCCTTGTTCGGCAAAGCCAGACGGCGCGCCGACACGTCGGACACCGTGGCCGCCTCCGCCTTCGAGGAATTTCGCAAGGGCAAATCGGGACGTTTCATGGCCTTGGAAGCGATTGAACGTCTGCTCCAAAGCACTCGTGCCCGGCACATCATCCTCTCTTACAGCTCCGGCGGGCGCGCCACGGCGCAAGAATTGAACGAGGTCATCCATGCGGCCGGGCGATTGGTGGAAGTGCTGGAAATGGACTACCGCAAGAATGTCATGGCCGCCATGCGTTGGACCCATCAATGGGCGGGCGAAGCCGAGGCGCCCAATAAAGAATTTCTGTTTTTGATTGAGAAAGGAAACGGTCTGTAGCCAGCGTCCCGCTACAAGCGGCTATGGCTGCCGTCGCAGAACGGTTTGTTCTGGGAATGTTTGCAGGCGCACCAAGCCACAGTTTTAGCGGCGGCAATATCCGCTTTGATCGGCGTGAATTCAGTGCCTTCGTGGGACCCATCGCAAAACGGTTGCGATGCGGACCGGCCGCAAGTACACCACCAATAGGTGCCAGGTTCGACTTTTTGCACGATGGGACTTTTTTGGAATATAGTTGGATCGCTCATGCCCTTTCGTGTAACCCGGCACGACGCCCCTGGCAAACCAAAAGTCATCACTTGAAGATGACCTCGCCGTTAGGGTCCTCCTGGTACGTGACTTCGTGGCCGGTGACCCATTGCCCCTGTTTGAGGTACTCGGCTTTGACATGGAATTTGCCGTCGGGTTGGATTTCACTGGTGCCGCGGACTTCGGTTACGCCGTCGGCGTCGCCGCTGACCTGTTCGCTGGTCACAAGGTGGCCGTCCTTGACTTGCAGCGTGCCCGTGGTCATGTAGCCTCCGGTGGTGAAGTAGTAATAAGCTACGGCCTGCTTCTTTTCGTCCCAGATAAAAATGGTCTCCCCGCCATAGTCTCCCCCGTTGATCGAATGGACCTGGCGCACAGCCTGGCCGTTGAGGGCGCGTTCCCAGCGCGCGACATCGATGACCGGATGCTCCGGTTTGGAATCCTTGAAGGTTCCCTTCCAGGTTTTGCCCAGCAACGGCTCGAGCGGCGCCAGATGGGGATTGAGTGAGGGATTGTCGGCCCCAGCGAGGCTCAAGGCCGCCGCCGCGCAGGCCGCGAAAACGGTTAGTCTTTGTCGATTCATGGAATGATTTGTTTTGTTGTTCATAACGGCCTTCATTTTGCACAGGCCGCTTCAATTGTATTGGAAAAATTTTACCTGTCTCGGTTCAGCGTCGGCAAGTTGAGTCGCATCCCGCCAACAGTCGCGACAAATCTTCCTCACACCGCCGCTCGGACAAAATTCTGGTCTTCCTCCAGCCGCCGATCCAGATAGGCCGACGGATTCAACCCGGCAAACGCGAGGAAATCGTTGACGAAGTGCGCCTGATCAAAATATCCGCAACTACAGGCCACGTCGGCCCAGTTCACCGTCTTTTGCGAATGAATATGCCCCAGGACCTCTTGAAAGCGTCGAATGCGGCAAAACAGTTTTGGCGTCAACCCGACTTCGCGCCGGAATTGTTCGATGAATTGCTTGTGGCTCACCCCGACATCATGTGCAACGGCTGCGATGCTCTGCAGATGAGGTTCGCGCACGAATTCGCCGATGGCCCAGGTGACACCTCTGTTCCCTCCCGCCTTTGCGCTGGCTGCGGCCATTCGTTGCCGGAGCATCTGCTCGAAGACCTCGAACTTGGCCTGCGGGCTTGGCGCCGCCAGGAGTCGTTCCCGCCACTCCCAGATTCCCGCTCCCCAGAGGGCATCCAACTCGACCACTTGCCGGCAAAGTTCGCACGCGGGCAGACCGAGAAATCTGGCCGCGCCGCCAGGTTTGAAATGCGCGCCGATCATCGAAGAGTCGGGCAATGCGTCAATAATCAGAAACTCCGCTTGAGTGCCGGAGAGCCAACCCCGCTTAAAGGAATGGAATTGGCCCGCATTTTCACGATCAAAAAGTTTCCGCGGTCGGTCCTCGAGATTGATAATCAGGTCGAACGTGCCATCGGGCAAAACATGCTCGCGGTCGTGACCAGGCTTAAAGTCGGCGTAGTACCACAGCCACGCAACGTGCTGGTCCAAAGGCGGACGAGGAATGTGCCGGTATAAGCTCATGGTTCTCCGCGTCCAAGCCTGCGCGGACGATCTCAATTCCCTACCAGAGCAGCGGAATTGGTGCAAGGCTTTATCCCAAACCAAAAGTCATACTCATTCAAATAATGCACTGCGCTTCCCACCATCGGAATTTGTCATTTGGCCGCATTAATCGGAATTTCTTGCGGATCCAGTTTGAGCCGGAGTTCTCCAGCTTTCTGTCGAACAAATTTGTCCTGATGCCACAGCGCCTTTTTGAAGGCCGGCAGCGCCGGCAACGCTGCCTCGCCCATTGCCTCAGCGAGATTACCGGCCGATTGGCCTATAAATGATTCCGGCGCCTTGAATCCCTCCGCGACCAAAGAGCACAAACCGTTGGTTTCTCCCACCGATTGAAAGAGCAGCCGGCCAGCCAGAAGCATCTCGTTTAACTCGCCCGCGGACTCATTCCGTCGGAGCACCGCCAGCGCCTTGGAATGGTGCCGGTCGTGATGAAGGATGACGTAAGCCGCGATGGATTGACGCGCGCTTCCGGCTTGTTCCAACAAGGGTTCTACGACACGCACCACGTCATTGGATAACGGGCTTGGCTGGACCAAGAATTCTACCGGATCCCACCAAACTCCGATTTTGCTCGCGATATCGGGCAGGAAAGAACGGCCCTCCTCCGGATCAATCCGGCAGATGGCCATTTTGGCGGAGACGGCGAGATCTTCGAGGCTCCCGCCAACCACCTTGGGCTCCGGATTCGTGACCAGCAATCGCAGCCGGTTTGTTTGCGCCAGCTCGCGCAGTGTTTCGATGGCGTCCCGCGCCTCCGCGCCCATCATCCAAATCGCCCGCAGTTTTTTATCGAGCGCCGAGTTGTCTTTATCCCTCAGCCCGGCCAATAGTCCGGACAAGTCGTTGGTCATGCTCGGCCCGAGGAGAGCGACGCCTTCAGCGGCATTTTTGCGCACACAGGCATCCGGGGCATTCCAAGCGCGCACTAGCGCCGCGCGCACCTCAGGAGTCGTGACGCCGATTCGTCCCAGCGCCAAAGCGGCCATGGCGCGATTATGGTTCATCATCTGAGTGGAGTATTTTCCATTCCCATGGGGAGGCATTAGGGCGCCTTCGGTATCGGGAAGCCAGGCTTCCCCCATCTCAGCGGTCTGAATGAGGGCGGGAACGGCGGCTGCGGCATTCGACCCAACGCAACCGAGATCAGCGGCGGCGAGGTTGGCGCGAAAGCTATCCCCCAGGAAATTCGTCAGCAACGGCACAACTTCCGGTATCATGGCCCAAACTGAGTCCTCCGCGACGCTGAGAAAAGTATCCGGAACCGGCCAATTGGGGTCTGCACCCGCCAGACCGTGCTTGAACGCGGTCAACGCTGAGGCTGATTCCGGCAGCAACCAACCGACGCACTGCACCGCATGATTATTATATCGGTCATCCATTTCACTCAACCCAGCGATAACCTGGGGAGCGGCGCGGCGAGCGGCCAGCGGCCCAAATTCGGCGATGGCATGCATCGCCGTTTGCCGCAGTGCGGCCCGGTCGATCGGTTGTGGCAAATATCGTTGGAGGTATGGCGGGAACTTCTTCCAGAGCCCCGGGTAGTACTTTGACAGAAGCGTATCCCGGAGATTCGCTTCGGCAGCGAGGCGAGGAATGACGTCTGGACCGAGCGCCCACAATTTGTGCATGCCCGCGTCCCAAGTATTCTTGCCCGGCATCATGTCTTGTTCGAGAATTTGATCCACCCTCGCAGCCAGAGGGTTCAGGGAATTCCAGCAAAGGATTGCGGCCACAGCCGCCACCAGCGCACCAACACCAACGACAATCGCCATCTTCAATCTTCTCCGCGCCATAAGCCGAAAAGGGGACAATTCATCTCAAGCCAATAACCGGCCACGCTTGGATTTATCGTTCACAGGTATCGCCATGGCCGGTCGGTGTCAACTACGGATCAAAGCTCTGCTTGAAATGCCTTGATTGGAACACCGGTTCTGGCTTGACGGAACCTAGGGCGAAGTTCACATTATTGTGCCGCAACCTAAATCTTGGACGTGACAGCGCGATCTTAACGCATTTTGCCAATTAAAAGTTATGGAACCACCAACCCTGGCTCAACCGACTGGCAACGACAAAATCTGGAGCATGCTCAGCCACCTCTCCGCCATAATCGGCGTCGGGATCATATTGCCGTTGGTCGTTTATCTTGCGATGAGACATGAGTCCGAGTACCTGGCTCAGAATGCGAAGGAGGCGCTGAATTTCCACATTTCAATCTATATCTATGCCCTTTGCTGCGTGCCTCTGGCATTCATTATCATCGGAGTTCCGATGTTGATCCTGCTGGGCATCGGCTCGTTGATTCTGGCCATCGTGGCGACGGTTAAAGCTTCCGATGGTGGATGCTATCGTTATCCGCTGAATTTGCGGCTCGTAAAATAGGGCTCAACTCATTCATGGCAGCGCGTGGCGGCGGGGCCGGCCCTCCGTGCAGCTTCGGCTTCGGTCCCGTGTTCAGGTTATCCGCCCAATCCACGGCTACAGAAGCGACTAGCGAATGTTACTTCTTGGCGGCCAAACGAATGGCCCGGTTGTTCCAGCCCAAGACAGCCATTTCCGGTCGGGGAGGCCGGGTATAAGTACGTGAAGGCAACACCAACGGAGCCGATAGACTGGTTTTCTTGACGGCGCCATTAGCCGCCACCACAACATGCAGTTCAGGAGTATCCTCTTCCTTAGCTTCCGGCTCCTCTCTTTTGACAATAATCATAACTTTCCTCCGCGTCCGCCATCCGGCGTCCACAATCCCTGCCTCAATATAGCACGACTTATGCCAGGAAACAAATCGGGCGTCCATTTGCATTGCAACATGCTACGGATGAACATATTGCAACGTGATTCAGAAAGGAACAAATCACGGAGGACATTGCAAAAAGCGTCAAACTCCTCGAAATTGCGTGAAATTTTACAGCGGATCGGTCGTAAGCTCCGCAATGGATTCAAGGTCATCGGGGCATTTGGCGGCATCGACGACTTTGGCATATGCCGTCACTTCATCCTGGGTAAACACGTCCAGCAAAGTGATTTTCAACGGGCCGCGCTTCCCTTGGAGGGTAATGTGGTCCCATTGCGCGGCAATGACCGCGGGAGCAAATTTCTGGATGCACCGCCCGCGAATGTAGGCCCGCGTGCTCCGGGGCGGCTCGGAAATGGCCCGCCGCACCGCCGCGTCGTCCGGCACTCCGAGCATCGAGCCGGATTGCTCCAACGCGTAATAAAGACCCTTTTCCCGGTCCAACCGGTGATACTCCAAGTCCAGGCTTTGCAGCCACGGATCATTGGCGCCGACGTTTTGGGACGCTTGGAATTCCCGGATCAAGCCCAGCTTGGCTGCCCAATCCAGCCGGTCACGACAGCGCATCGGGTCTGTCCCCAGGTCCGCCAGCACTTTTTCCCAATCGGCCACGATGGCGGCCTTGGACCGGTCGCCCAAATCGCACAACTCCTTGACCGCCAGCAAGTACTCGCGCTGCAAGTCCAGGGCGTTGGAGGTCTTCTTGTCTTGCAGCGCCACCTCCCAATGAAATTTTCCGTCCCGCGAAATGGCCACCAGCGCCTGCAAAGGGTCGGCCAGCACCGAGTAGCAGCGTTTGGGATCGCGCGCCAGCGCCTCCAGCACCAGGGCCGTCGTGCCGAACTTCAACCGGGTGGCAAAGGGCGACATGTTCGCGTCCCCCAGAATGACGTGAAAGCGACGGAACAAATTCGGATTGGCATGGGGTTCGTCGCGCGTGTTGACTATGGGCCTCCGCTGCATCGTATCCACGCTTTGCAACTCGCTGAAAAAATCGCTCCGCTGCGAAATCTGAAAGCCCGGCGCCACAAATCGGTCCTCCTCCTCGATGGCGAACTTGCCCGCGCCGGCGAAGATTTGCCGCGTGACCAAAAAAGCCTGAATGCCCCGGGCCAGCTTTTCCCAAGGCAAGGAGCGCGGCAGCAAATAATTCTCGTGGCAGCCGTAACTGTGCCCGCGAAAATCGGTGTTATTTTTGTAAAGGCAAACCGCGCAGTCCCGCTCCTCGGATAGTTTTTGGGCGCACCGCATCAAAATGCGCTCCCCGGCCCGGTCGTGCGCAACCAATTCCTCGACCGTGCTGCATTCGGGCGTGCA
>PLIU01000475.1 GCA_003140095.1 Verrucomicrobiales bacterium
TCGGCCCAAAACGCCGTCTCCAAGGCCAAGAAGGAGGATTGCCAGCGCGCGGGCGCGGCCGTGCTGGATTTGCTCCAGAGCGGCGTGCGGCCCCTGGACATCATGACGCGCGCCGCTTTTGAGAACGCCATCACGGTCGTCATCGCCCTGGGCGGATCGACAAACGCCGTCTTGCACCTGCTGGCCATGGCCCACGCGGCCAAGGTGAAATTATCCCTGGACGATTTCACCAAGGTGGGCCGGCGCGTGCCGGTGCTGGCCGATTTGAAACCGAGCGGACGGTTTCTCATGTCGGAGTTGGTGGCCATTGGGGGGATTCAGCCGATGATGAAGACGCTGCTGGACGCGGGCTTGTTGCGCGGCGACTGCCTCACGGTGACAGGCAAAACGATGGCCGAAAATCTCGCCGCCGTCCAACCCTATCCGCCTGGGCAGGAGATCATCCGCCCGCTGGACAACCCGATCAAGAAGGACAGCCACCTGGTCATTCTCCGCGGCAACCTCGCCACGGAAGGAGCGGTGGCCAAGATCACCGGCAAGGAAGGCACGCGCTTCGAGGGCGTCGCGCGGGTGTTCAATTCGGAGGAGCAAGCGCTGGAAAAAATACTTGACGGAACAATCAAGGCGGGCGACGTGGTCGTCATCCGGTATGAAGGCCCCAAGGGCGGGCCGGGCATGCGGGAAATGCTGGCGCCGACCAGCGCCATCTCCGGCAAAGGCCTGGGCAATGTCGTGGCCTTGATCACCGATGGCCGCTTCTCCGGCGGCACGCACGGATTCGTCGTCGGCCATATCACGCCCGAGGCTTATGCGGGCGGCCCGCTGGCGCTGGTGCGCAACGGGGATAAAATTATGATTGACTCTGAAAAGAGCGAACTGACGCTGGCCGTCTCCGCCAAGGAACTGCAAGCGCGGCGGCGGGCGTGGAAACCGATGAAGCCGCGTTACACGCGGGGCGTCCTGGCCAAATACGCCAGCGCCGTCACTTCCGCCTCGCTGGGCGCGGTGACCGATTTGAACATCCGCCCTTGATCGCGCCGGAACGATTGGGCGGCGCGGCTGGCGCCCTTTCGGCTAACGGCCCGAGAGGTAGGCCTCCATCTGGTCGATGGCCGCGCTTTGGGCCGAGATGATCCAATTGACCATATCGCCAATGGAAATCAGGCCAACCATGCGGCCCTCTTCCAGAACGGGCAGATGGCGGATGCGCTTCTCGGTCATCAGGCGCATGGCGTCCTCCACCGTTTCGTTAGGCGAGATGGCGACCACTTCGGAGGTAAGGATCTCCCGCACTTTGGTCGTATGCGAGGTTTTGCCTTCCAAGGCCACCTTGCGCGTGTAATCCCGTTCGGTGAAGATGCCAATGAGCTTGTCACCTTCGACCACGGGTAAAGCGCCGATGTTCTTTCGGGCCAGGAGTTGGATGGCCTCAAACACGGTCGCTTGAGGCGAGATGGTCCACACGCTTGCGCCTTTATGGTGCAAAATCGTGCCGATGGTTCCGCTTGTCATAGTCATGTTGATGCAGAAATATAACCGTTGCCCGGCGCAAAGCCAAGAGAAATCTCCCGGAAAATTTCCGCCGTGGCTTGGGGGAGGCCCGCGCCGGTCTGTCACCAGTACTGGTGACTTGGCGGAAATGGGGGGTCAGGGTATGGTATGCGCAGTTGATGGTGCAATGGCGTGGTGGGGTGTGTGCCGCGTCGCATTGATCAATACGACGATTTCCGTTGTTTGTTCTCATAAGGGGAGGCCGGGCGAAAGTCCGGCCTCTCTTGTTTTTCCCCCTCCGCTTTCGCCGTGCCGGCGCACAGCGCCCCTTTTGGCGCGAACATAGAAATATATTGAATTTCCACTGGCCTTCCGCTTTCTGTTTGATAATCTGCGGCGACCTCACGAGCGGCGGCTAAAGTCGGCGATCGAATCTGCCGATATGGAGTGCAAGGAACAATGAATCGAAAATCGATAACAATTTGGGTTTGCGCGGTCATATTTTGCCTGAGCCTGTTTGTCGCCTTAATGCCTGTCGGCGGCCTTGACAGCTATTTTAGCTATGGGTTTTCGCCCATGGCGATTGTGACTGTTTTGCTGGGCTGGGCCTTGATCGTCACAGTTTGCGCCTTTCTGGTTAAGTGCAAGAAAAAGAAGCGCTCCTATTAGCCATCCTCCTCTGGCGGCCGCCATTTGCGGCTCGTCAATGCCTCGTCGCGGATCATAAACTGCCGGGAATGTCCGAGACCCTGGTCATCAACGAGATCTACCTGAGCGTGCAAGGCGAGAGCACTTGGGCCGGGTTGCCCTGTGTTTTCGTGCGCTTGACCGCCTGCAATTTGCGCTGTTCCTATTGCGACACCGCCTACGCCTTCACCGCAGGCCAGGAATTGGCGTTGCCGGAAATCCTGGCGCGAGTCGGCGCTCTGGCCAAGCCTTTCGCCTCCCATCCCGCCGCCGGCCGGCTGCCGCTGGTGGAATTGACCGGCGGCGAACCGCTTTGGCAGAAGAATTCCCTGCCGCTCATGCGCTCCTTATGCGACGCCGGCTTTTCCGTCCTGCTCGAAACCAGCGGCGCGCTGGACATCGGGCCGGTCGATCCGCGCGTCAGGCGCATCATGGATTTGAAATGCCCCAGCAGCGGCGAATCCAGGCGCAATCGCTGGGAGAATCTCCGGCATTTGAAAAACACCGACGAAGTCAAGTTCGTCATCGGCTCCCGGCAGGACTACGATTGGGCCAAGGAAATCGTGATAACGCGAGCATTGGCAGCGATTTGTCCGGTGCTCTTTTCCTGGGTCTCGCCGCTGGGGCCGCGGCAGCAGGACAAGTCGTTGCGAAAAGTGCCGGCGAACCAGACGCCCATCTCACGCCGGGAACTGGTAGAAAAGATCATGGCCGACGCGCTCCCAGTGCGGTTCCAACTGCAAATGCACAAATTCATCTGGCCGCACGATGAGAAGGGCGTTTAACGCGGGGAATGGGGAACAACTCAGACAACGATCAAGGAATCTTCGTCGATGAACAAGTTTCGACTGCGAAAAGGGGCCGGGCTGCTGAGCAGAAGATAATTGCGGATGGCGGCGCCAGGCGAAGCAAACCAAGGCTCCGGCAATTGGATCGCCGGGTGTGTCCAGGACGGAGGATCATCATCAATTTTGACCGAGAGATAAACTGCAAGCGCTTGCAAGAAGGCGTCCAGCATGGCGCCTTTTCCCACAAGACCGGCCAGGGCCGGCGGCGCCTGTTGCAGCATGCTTGGAGAGCCGCCGGCTTGGAATTCGTGCAGGAAATCCTTGATTTCCATGCCGGCGTCGGCTCCAAGCAGGATGTGTTCGCCGACTTCAGCCAAGGTCTTTGGTCTTTGGAAAAAGCTCATCACACACCTCTTGAATAAAATACTGGGTTTTTGCTGGGATTCGTTCTCTGGGATAATACTTTTCGACAATTTCCAAAACCGCCTTGGAACTTCGCAATCCGATGTGTTTGATCAGGAATTTGGAGTCATCTTTGTCGTGCTCGTCCAACCCCACGCGAGCGGCCAGACATTTCATGGCCAGAATATATTCGGCGGTTGGAGCGACCACCCTGAGATGGCTAAACTTTAGAATCTCTTTCAGTTCCGCGGACTGGCCCGAGGCAGATCCTTTGGCTCCATCATTGAGCCAGTTGGGAGAAAGCCCGCTGGTCTCAGCTACTTGTGCGACGGCCATCCGGACACTCGCGGGCGCCATGACGAGTGCGTCGATGTTTCGAGTGCTCTCACGGCTTCCGAAGGCGAGAATCATGGCTGCACCATCGACAATGGAGATTTCTCCGGTCACGCCGTTTTTCTGGAGTTGCTCGTTCAGGAGGAAAAGCATCCGTTCCAGTTCGATTTTTGAGAACTTGGGCGTTTGAATATTCATGGGCGGGCGAACGGAATCATCCATGGCCTTTAACGTAAACGGCCCGACTTATGCGTTTAAGGGTTTTCGGCGCATCGGCAGGCGCGACCCGAGAGCACGGTCGAGGCTGCCGGCCTGCTCAAGCTAGACAAAAAATGGCTGATGTTGGACCACCGCGCTCCGGAAGAAGCCAGGGATTTGGGCGTCGCCCCTACCCGGCTGAATGGGGTTGCAATCCGGCCGCGGCGGCGTAGCATGAAGCACCGGCATGGACCGGGGAAATGGTTGTTTTTATGAATTGGTTCATATTCTCGTTGATGACTGTTGTTTCGTGGGGGCTGTATGGAATTTTCCTGCATAGCGGCCAGGTCGCCATGAAGGACCAAGCCAACGGCCTCTTTAAAGCGTTTCTCTTTGTCGGCCTGGCCTACTTCCTGACGGCCGTGCTGGCGCCGCTGGGGATGCTCGCCACGCGCAAGGCGGCCTGGACTTTCCCCACCGCCGGAATGGGATGGTCCCTGCTGGCCGGAATCGTAGGCGCGGTCGGCGCGTTTTGCGTGCTGCTGGCCTTCGGCGCCAAAGGCACGCCGGGCGTGGTCATGTCGATCGTTTTTGCAGGAGCGCCCATCGTCAATGCGGTCGTGGCCATGTATCTGAGTCCTCCGGAAGGCGGATTGGGTGCGGTGCGATGGCAGTTTTACCTGGGCATCATTTTGGCCGCGACGGGCGGGTGTCTGGTGACGTTCTTCAAGCCGCCGCCCGCCAGGCCGCACGCTCCGGCCCCGCAGGTTGCCGCGGCTGTCAAGTCGGCGCAGCCACAATGACCGTCGAATTTCCCACGCGCGAGGCGATTGCATCCTATCAACTCGCGCAGTTGCGCCAACTGCTCGGCGCCATCCTGCCGGGCAATGCGTTTTACCGGACTAAATTGGCGCGGCTCGACCCGGCCGCCGCCAGCCTGGAGGATTTCTCGGCCCGGTTTCCGTTCACGACGAAGCAGGAATTGGTGGAAGATCAGCGCAGCCATCCGCCGTTCGGCTCCAATCTCACCTTCCCGCTGACGAGCTATACGCGCTATCATCAAACCAGCGGCACAACCAGCACGCCCTTGCGCTGGCTGGACACGCCGGAAAGCTGGGACTGGATGGCGGAAAATTGGAAGGAGATTTTCCAGGCGGCGGGCGTGGGTGGCGGAGACCGGGTTTATTTTGCCTTTTCCTTCGGGCCGTTCATCGGATTCTGGCTGGCCTTTGAGGCGGCGCAAAAACTGGGCTGCCTGTGCATCCCCGGCGGCGGCTTGAGCACGCAAGGACGGCTGCGCGCCATCTCGGAAAACCGCGCCACCGTCTTGTGCTGCACCCCCAGCTACGCCGCGCATCTGGCGGAAGCGGCGGCGAGCGAAAACTTCGATCTCAAAACCTTCGCCGTGCGCGTCATCATCGTGGCCGGCGAACCCGGCGGCAGCGTGCCGGCGACGCGGCGGCGTTTGGAAGAACTTTGGCCTGGAGCAAGGATTTTTGACCATCATGGCATGACGGAAACCGGCCCGGTGTCGCACGAATGTCCCGCCCAGCCGGGCACGTTGCATATCCTGGACCGCGCTTATCTGGCGGAAATTGTGGACGCGCAGGGAAACGCGGCGCGGGCCGGAGAAGTGGGAGAATTGGTCTTGACTGTTTTGGGGCGCGCCGGCTCGCCCCTGCTGCGCTATCGCACCGGCGACCTGGCGCGGGCGGGCCGCCCGTGCGCTTGCGGACGGCCCGGCACGGCGTTGCCCGGCGGACTGCTGGGCCGGACGGACGAAATGGTCATCGTGCGCGGCGTCAACGTCTATCCCACGGCGGTGGAAGACGTGTTGCGCGGCTTTGCCGAAATTGCCGAATACCAAGTCGAGGTGGACCGTTCGCGCGACCTGATGGAGTTGAGCCTGCGCATTGAGCCGATGACGGGTTGCGCGGAGGCGGAGGCGCTGGCAGGCCGGGTGCAACACGCGCTGCATGGCGCTTTTAATTTGCGCGTGCCGGTGGCGCTGGCGCCGGCTGGAAGCCTGCCGCGTTTCGAAATGAAGGCCAAGCGGTGGAAATACATTTGAAGTTGCCGGCGCGCCCCTGTAATCTGCCCGCACCATGAGAATCGGCATTAACACCTTCCTGTTCACTTCGCCTTTCACCACGCGAAGCACCAAGCTCTTTCCCAAGTTCAAAGACTGGGGCTTTGACACCGTTGAAATTCCCATTGAATCCCCCGCGCATATCGATCCGCATAAGGTCAAACGCGAGTTGGACAAGTCGGGGCTGGTCTGCGGCACGGCCTGCGCCTGCATGGGGCCGGATCGGGACCTGCGCGGCAACACCCGCCAACAACAGACCGCGCTTAAATACATGACGGCCGTCATCGACCAGATGGTGGCGCTCGATTGCCCCTCCTTGATCGGCCCGGTCTATTCCGCGGTCGGACGCGCGGATGCGGTCCCGGCGCCCGAATACAAACAGCAATGGCGCACGGTGGTCAAGCATCTCAAGACGCTGTGCGCTTACGCCGGCGACAAAGGGAAAAAAGTCTGCCTGGAACCGCTGAACCGTTTTGAAACCGACTTCATCAACACTTGCGATCAAGCCCTCAACATGGTGGCAGATGTTGGCAGCCCGCATTTGCTGCTGCACCTCGATACCTTCCACATGAACATCGAGGAAAAAAACCAGGCCGCGGCCATCCGCAAAGCGGGGAAATTGCTCGGCCATTTTCACGCTTGCGGCAGCGATCGCGGCACGCCCGGCAACGACCACATCCAGTGGGTGCCTATTGCCGCCGCGCTGAAGGAAATCGGATACGACAAAGATGTCGTCATCGAGTCGTTCACATCCGATGTCAAAGTCATCGCGCGCGCCGCCGCCATCTGGCGCCGCATCGAACCGACACGCGACGAGATCGCGGTCAAAGGATTGAAATTTTTGCGAAGCGTTTTATGAAAAAAATACTAAAGTTGGTTTGTGTGCTGGGGCTGCTGGCTCCGGCGTTCTGGTTGCGAGCCGAGGAAGGATTCACCAGCATGTTCAACGGCAAGGACCTCGCCGGTTGGGAAGGCAGCCCGGACCTGTGGTCGGTGCAGGATGGCGCCATCACCGGCCAGACCACCAAGGAGCATCCGGCGCGCGAAAACACATTTTTGATCTGGAAAGACGGAGAGCCGGGAGATTTCGAGATGCATTGCTCCTTCCGCATTGTCGCCAATAATGATGTCGGCTTCGCCAATTCCGGCGTGCAATTCCGCAGCAAAGTGGTCAAACCCTCTTACTGGGTGGTGGCGGGCTACCAGGCCGACATGGAGGCGGGGCCCGATTACACCGGCGGCTTGTATGAGGAAAAGGCGCGCGGCATCCTGGCCAGCCGCGGCCAGAAAATCCTCATTCATGCCGACGGCTCGAAGGAAGTGACCGGCTCCCTGGGCAGCGCGGCGGATTTGGAAAAGGAAATTCACAAGGGAGACTGGAACGACTACGTCATTATCGCCAAGGGCAATCATCTCCAACAATTCATCAACGGCAAAGAAATGATTGACGTCGTGGACGAACAAACTTCCGCCGCCGCCACCACCGGCGTCATCGCATTGCAACTGCACGCGGGGCCGTCGATGACGGTGCAGTTCAAGGACCTTCGGATCAAAGTGCTCCCTTCAGGCAAGAAGATCGTCTTTGTCGCCGGCCCGCCCAGTCATGGTCCGGCCGAGCATGAGTACCGCGCAGGCTGCCTGCTTTTGCAGAAATGTCTGCGCGACGTGGCCGGCCTCCAAACCGTGGTTTATTCCAACGGCTGGCCGGCGGACGCCAGCGCTTTTGACGGGGCGGACGCCATCGTCCTGTCCATGGATGGCGGCTCGGCTCATCCCGCCTTGCAGGACGACCACCTGGAACAATTGGGCCGGCTGATGGACAAAGGGGCCGGATTGGCCTGCATTCATTATGCCGTCGAACCCACCAAGGAAAAAGGCGAAGCGGAATTTCTTCGGTGGATGGGCGGCGCTTTTGAAGTCAATTGGTCCGTCAACCCGACCTGGCTGGCGGATTACGCCAAATTGCCCGAACACCCGATCACGCGCGGCGTCCAGCCGTTTCAAATCCACGACGAATGGTATTTCTACATGCGGTTCCAGCCGGACATGAAGGGAGTCACGCCGATTCTTTCCGCCGTGGCCCCGGCCAGCACGATGGACCGATCCGACGGCCCGCACGAAGGAAACCCGGCGGTGCGCGCATCGGTGGCGCGCGGCGAGTTGCAAACCATGGCGTGGGCCTACGAACGGCCCGACGGCGGGCGCGGCTTTGGCTTCACCGGCGCGCACTATCACAAGAATTATGGCAACGACAATTTCCGCAAGATCGTTCTCAACGGCCTGCTCTGGATCGCGAAGGTGGAAGTGCCGCCGAACGGCGTGGAAAGCACGGATTCAGAGGAGGATTTGAAGGCCAACATGGACGCCAAGTAGGGGGAATTATGGTCCAGGCAGTTTGACTCCGAAAAGGCGGGCGTAGTAGGCGATTTGGGAATTCGGATCAAGATTGGCGTCCACCCGCTGAAAGGATCCTTCTCCGTTGCGCGCGTCCGCGACAGCATACCAAAGGGATTGAGTGCCATCACTCTCCGGTTCCCACGCAAAACCCACGGTGCGATCCCCGGCGCCCAAGTCACTCATATTTTGGCGAAGATAGGAGTCCGCCGAGGAGGCAATGATCTGCGCGCGCGAAGCTCCCAAAGTCTGTTGAAGCTGGTCCAAAAAAGTGGTTTCGGCCGAGTTCATAGCGTCGGTCAAGTCGGGTATCTGATAGGTGAGCGCACTGCCAAAGTTCACGCCCGAAGAAGCCGAGGGATTTCCGGCAGTCAACCAGCCCGCAGGCGGATCGACTTGCTGCATGCTCTGGATTTCCGCGTGGTGAAACTGGTCCGTTAGCCCGGCGAAAGTCTTGTCGATCGATTCCCGTTCTGCCGCCGACATGCCAAACAAAGCGGCGGCTTCATCGGTTAATTGGTCGCCATTCAATAGCTTGTAACTGACGTTGGTCAAGTATTGCTTGGACAAATAGAAGAAGGCCGCGTTGGAAGGCCAGCCGCCTTGGTGCGAAGGGTCTGGTTCGGCAGGAGGCGTTAGCACCAAGCCAGCATCATGCGCTGACGAATCCGATGCGGCGGCAACGCGTGCGCGTTGTTCCTGGCGCAGACTGGCCAATTTCCCCTCGGCGGATTGCCGCGCCGTGTCCGCTCGCGCAGCGCGCTCCTTGAGTTCCGCAGCCGCCGCTGCCAGTTGCTGGTTTTGGTTGTGGACGTCCCGAAGGAGCATGCACTGGTGCATCCATAGGCAAGACGCAAGCCCGCAGACTGCGGCAATAATGATCAATTTCTTCATGGTTATTGTGATGAGGGTTCAATCGGTTGGCTGGCTGGCGGTGTGCTCCAGGCGTCGGCATAAGCCTGGAGTTGAGGCGGCAATGGCATGCCGTTGCGCTGGCTCAAAGACCCGACGCTAGCGCCGCCGCCATACGCGTTCATCAGTTCCAACCCTTGCGGGTTCTTAATGAGCTGCAACTGCCGGGCGTTGGCGCCGAAATCATTGAATAACTGGCTGAATTCCGGCGTGGCCTGCTGCCAAAAAGTGTTGGCGCGCTCCGACCCTAACAATGATGTTAACTGGTCCTGGAACTGATTTCGAAACTGCGCCCCTTCATCTGGAAATGCCGTTGTATTCAAGATCGCCGATGGCGTGGTTCCTCCCGCCCACGGTTGTTCTGTTAATTGACTGTGGCTGGCAGCCAGATTGTTGAACTCCGCAAACTCGGACTGACACAAGGTCCGCAACCGCTCGGCTTCGTCCGCGGAAAGTCCAAGCGCGGCAGCCAAAGCCGGCTGGGGTGAACCGTCCGCCACCAGCGGCGGCAACTGATAGAACTCGGTTTTTCCGTCACGGCCCACCCGAGTGCCGAAAGGCGCGAATCGAAGTTGCGAGAGAAGCTGCTTGGGAACGCGGACATACGGAGAGTTCTCGTCCCAGGCATAGAGGTTCTCCTCTTGGCGGCCGGGCTTTGCGTGGTCGCCGGCGCGCTCGGCCGCCGTTGCTTTGGCCAGCGCGCTTCGGGCCACGGCGAGCCGGTGTTCGGCCCGCGCCTGTGCCCGTTCTTGAGCAAAGGCGTCGGAGCGAAGGGTCTGGAGTTGTGCGGTGATCTGCTCTTTCATCGAACGCGCGTTGCCAAGCGCATGCCACTGGTAACCCAGCGGCAGCGCGGCAATGGAGACACAAAGAGCGGCGGTTTGGATTTTGGTCAGGCTCATAAATTTCACAATCGGCATGGTCATGCTGCCGAGCGAGGCGGTCGCCCCGGCGCTCAAGGCAGCTTGGGTTGTAGAGAACGCCAGACCAGCGGGTATGGCATGGGCGGAGGACTGCTCTAGCGCCAACGCCAACCCGGCGGCCACTCCAACTCGGAAACCGCGCTGACGGAAACGCTCGGCCAGGGCGTCGAGCGCCTTGCTGACGCGTTTTTGGGCGGCGTCCTCCTGTATCCCCAAGGCCGCGCCGACTTCGCGCAAGGATTTATTGGCGAAATAACGCAACAGCAGCGCTTCGCGATCGGCGCTGCGCAATTCCAACATGGCCTCGTCGAGCAGCGGAGTGATGGTGGAGAGCAGAGAGGGGTCCGTCTTCATACAAGTGCCGAGTTCGAGAGCGATCTCTTCGCGCTTTCGCCGGCGTTGATCGGCGCGCCATTCGTGTTGGGCGAGGTTGTTGGTGGTGCCGTAGAGCCAGCCTCCCAAAGAAACGTGTCCGGTCAGCCAGACGGCTTGCCGGGCCAGCGTAATGAACACATTTTGCGTTACTTCCTGCGCCGGAGTCGGGTCATGCAAACGGCGCAAGGCCACGCCGTAAACCATCGCCAGATGGCGTTTGACCAGCGTGGCGAACGCGTCCTGCGCGCCATCTCTCAGATAGCGCTTCAACAACTCGTTGTCGGTCAGGCCGTTCAGCATTCTATCTTTATTATTCCCGCTCCCGCGCGAAAAACGAAAATAAACTGCCGAAAACGAAAGCGGGTTGACTCATGGGAAAAGCCACCGACAAATGGGGCAAAGGAACATGAGCAAGGAGTTGGAGAGAATTGGCTGCCGAAACTCCAAGACCAGGCTGCAATATTGCCCCTGACCAAAGTCAGAGGCAGAGATGGCTAAGGCCCTCACCGAGCTTGCAGCCGCAGGTACTCGCTCGCCGCTCGATTGACGATGACCGGACCGAGGTAACTCGTAATCTCAGCGGCATGGAAGAATTGGTCCTCGCTCATTTTATTGGCTGCAAATGCATCGGCGTCCCTCTTCTTGATGCGAATAGCCATAACCGTCACGCGGTCGGCGGTCTGACTGTGCTTTGCCTCGCCATTCGCGCCAGGGACGGACTGAGAGGCAAGACCCGGCGTCCCCGCGAGCACGTTTGCGGATGGCTGCAAGGTCGGCGACGGCGCTTCGGACTCTTCGTCGAGCTTGCCTGCACCCTGACCACGGGCTCCTTTAGGCGGTTGCGTGAGAACGTTCGGTGGACCTGCGAACGTGACGGCTATCCATTCATCGGCCTGGACATGGCGCAAGTTGGCTGCATTCCTGAGAAGTTCGATCACGCGCTTCTTAAGCGTTTCCACCAGCTTCGGACTGTAGCGCCTCTCTTTTTCATAGGAATTCAGACGACGAGGATCAGCCTGCGGCGCACCGGCGAGAGCGCGCCGTGCTTGTTCCCATTCGGAATCCAACTGGCTGGATTGCGAATCCTTATCTGGAACGGCTGCCGCCACCAATGGAAATCTAACCTTCAAGTTAAAGACCGCGCCGAATCCTTCGATGTAGCTTGCTTCCACCAAACGACCACCCGTTTGTAAAAGCATGGGAATGCCCAATCTATACTCTTCCGTTTCGCCGCCTTCCACGCCAAGCGCCCGTTCCAGATTTTGCGAAAAGATAAGCGACAGGATATTCAAGTCCTCTGCCGTTTCATCAAGGGTTTTTTGGTCGGGCGTCTTGAATGTAACAACCGAAACGGAGCCTTTGCCATCGTGTACATCCTCAGTCCAGCCAAAACGTGGCTGGTACTCCATTCGAGGATAGCCAGCGAATGAATCACCAAAAGAATTAGGGCCTTTGGTTGCGGGGGACTCTTCTATGGGTTTGTTCGGATCCGACACCGTCGTAACTGCCGCAGGCAATGATTGAGCTTCAGCAGAGGCCAGTAAACCAGCCCAGAGCCCGAATGATGTAATGATCAGTATGGAATGTTTCATAAGTTTATCGATCTCATTATTTTTGCACGGTCAACAGGGTATCTGCTAATTGGCTAATGCGGCGGCTGTCCTGCCGCAAGTCACTATCCGCCGTTGCAACGGCTGTTTCCAAATCCCGTCTGAGAGCGAGACAGTCAGACATTTGCTGGTCGCGAACATCCTTGATTAACGTCAGCATGCCCTGCTGATCCTCCCGCCGTTGCTGCTGCATAACTTCCATGGCATGGCGATACAAACGGGCATTCGTTTTGGCCAGGGCGCTTTCCACATTGAGACGCAATTGTTTCTGGAACCCGTCCTTGACCTCCCGCTCAGGGTCAAGGGCCGCCAGCAGGTCCGCCCGTAACTCGCGTCTGAGATCTTCACGGACTTGAGCGGCGATAGTTTGCGTCAACGAGCCGGCGCGCAAAGCGGACAGACGGCCAAAGGCAAAGCCCATGCATAACACTATCGCAGCGGCAAGACCCCACTTGACGAACGAGGAAACCCGAAGAGGCTCGCGTCGCCGTTCCGGCCGACCCTGCCCTGCCGCCGGGCATGGCAATCGTTGGAGCTTTTGCACGCTGCGCTTCCAGCCGGCGACTTCCGCGGCGCACATCGGACATTGCCCCAGATGTTCCAACAGGCGTTTCACGTCCTCCGGCGATGCCTCGCCGTCAAGGTAAAGTAACCATTCGTTTTGTTTTGGGTGATTCATAAATTTAGCACGTCAGGGTTTTGTTCACGACACACCCTTCTGCAGCGGGTGGGTTGAATGTGCGCCGAGGGATTTTCGTAACATTCCCCTCTGTTGGCGCAAGATTTCATTTTCCTGTTTGAGTCTCAAGTATTCCTCCTGAAGGGCGCCGATCTCGGTTTGAGGGCCTTTAGAATTGGAATTCGATTGGTCCTTATTGCGAATAGGGCCGCGCTGCAAGTTGCCCCATGAAACGCCTGGGATTCCGAGTTCCTTACGGAGTTGCGCCGGGGGCTTTCCGCTGGTTAGCAGTGGCCGCGCAGCCTCAGCTTTAACCTTGGCGGGAAACCGTCTTCTTTTATTGCCATTACGCGTCATTTTTCACTTTCCAATAGGTACGGCGATGTGTCCACTGCACTGGGGCAGGCCATCAACAGACCTTTGCTTTGATTTCATCAAATTGCGGTTCGAGCAACCGGGTGATTTGCGCCAGACCGACGGCAATGCGCGAACTGGCTGTTGTTTCGGGAATCTCGAGAATGTCCGCCATTTCTCGCAGCTTGAGTCCTTCGCAATAGCGCAGCACCAGCACGGCGCGGTGCGCTTCCGGCAGGCGCAGCAAGGCGCGACGCACCAATTCACATTCTTCCTGCGACGCCAAGTGCAAATCGGGAGAAGGCTCTTCAGACAACTGTTCCCGTGCATACCCGCCCTCGTCTGCTCCATCCTCAAGGGAAAATTCGCCATGTCGCTTCCGCTTGCGCAGTTCGTCATAACAAAGATTCAGGGCGATGCGCCAGAGCCAGGTGGAAAACTTGCATCCTTGACGGAAGTCTTTTCGGCGGACAAAGATCCGGCTGAATGTTTCTTGCTTCAAGTCTTCCCCCTTCTGCCAGTCTCCCGTCATGCGAGCGCAAAGCCGAAGGATCGGTTGTTCCCACCGTTGGACAAGGTGAACGAAGGCCGCGTGGTCGTCGGTCGTTTGAACTCGCCACATGGCCTGCTCGTCTGTCATCGGGAACAAGGACGGCAAAAAACTCAGCTTTTCCATGCATTACCTCGATTGGTCTCGTACCTCTGGCATGGTGTTGTTTCACATCGCATTTTATTTGCCGCGCTTTCTTGGTGAAAGAGCGGTTAAGAGTGATACGCTGGCGCGGCACATTTCCACGTAACATAATCGCGGCCATGGCTTGTCTTCATAAAAGTGTTTTCACTGTGCGAACGCCTCAGCCCACGATACGCGCCAAGCTCCGGTTCGCAAGTAAGGCCGTAATGCTCGTTTCAACGCCTGCCGTCCGCGGAAGATCAGCGTTTTCGTGGCCGCCAGGGAAGTCCCCAAAACCGCCGCCACGTCCGCGTACGACAAATCCTCGTCCTGCAAGAGACGGATGGCACTGCGCTCCCTTTCAGGCAATGACTCCAGGGCTTGCTCAATTTTCTCCTGCAGCTCCCTCCGGAAAACCGCTTCCGGCACATTGCCGAGTTTGGCGGAGTCCATCTGCCATCGTGCAAACTCCCGCCTTTCGACATCTTCGTGCCCTAACGAATCAACCCGGTGACGCGAGCGACGCCGAATTTCGTTGCGACAAAGGTTTCGTGTGATGGCGTATAACCATGTCGAAAATCTGCACGTACATCGAAAACGGCCGGACTCTTTAAAGACCCGCACAAAGGCGTTCTGGGCTACATCCTGCGCTTCTATCGGGTCCCCCAGAGTACGGCTGGCGAAGTTGACGATGGGCTGTTTGTATTTCTCGACCAATGCGTCAAAAGCATCCATGTTCCCGTCTTGGACCCGAAGCACCAGGAAATAGTCGGGATCTGCATTGCAATTACGATTCATCTTCATCTCTGGCCGTTCGTTCCGAACTACTGACTTTGCTGGTGATACGCTCCAGCAGACAAAATCGACGAACAAATCATCCGCCGCCTCGGCAACAAAATTGATGGAAACAGGCTGCTTTTTCGTCCAAACTATGAGAACATCGAATTCTGATGGATCGCCCATTAACCGCATATATCGCCGCCTTCTTGCTCGTGGCGTCCGCCAGCCCCGGCGCACTGACGCCTGAGCAGCTCAAGGCCCTGCCGTCGCCCGCCAGCGGTCCCGTCGATTTTAAGTCCCAAATCAAACCGATTTTCGAGGCCAGTTGCGTCCGCTGCCATGGTCGTGGACGCAGCAGCGGTGGATTCCAGATCGACTCGAGGCAATCCTTGCTCAAAGGCGGTGATTCGGGTCCGGCGGCCGCGCCGGGCCACAGCGCCGGCAGCTACATCATCGAGTTGGTTTCGGGTCTGAATCCCGACGAAGTGATGCCGAAAAAGGGCAAGAAATTGACACCGGAGGAAGTCGGGGCGCTGCGGGCCTGGATCGATCAGGGCCTGCCGTGGGACCCGGAAATTGGCTTCGGACCGATCCAGCCGCAAAATCTCCTGCCACGTTGGCCGCAGACACCGGCGGCGCATTATGAAAGCAATCCGGTGGATCGATTCCTCGATGTCTATTTCCTGCAACATCACCTTGAGCCGCCACGCCCGGTCGATGATCGGATTTACGCGCGGCGGGTTTATTTGGATACGATTGGGCTGCTGCCTCCGGCGGACGAGTTGGAGGCGTTTGTCGCCAGCCGTAAATCCAACAAGCGGGCGGCGCTGGTCAAGCGCCTCCTGGCCCGTGACGATGCTTACGCGCAGAATTGGCTGTCCTTTTGGAACGACTTGCTGCGCAATGACTACCGCGGAACCGGATACATCGACGGCGGCCGCGAGCAGATTACCAAATGGCTTTATTCCGCGTTGCTGACCAACATGCCTTACGATCAGTTTGTCGCCCAACTGATCAATCCGGACAAACCCGCCGAAGGTTTCAGCAAGGGCATTGTCTGGCGGGGCGTGGTTAACGCCAGCCAAATGCCGCCGATGCAGGCCGCGCAAAACGTCTCGCAGGTTTTCATGGGTGTGAATCTTAAGTGCGCTTCCTGCCACGACAGTTTCATCAACGACTGGCAATTGTCCGACGCCTACGGCCTGGCTAACGTTTTCAGCGACCAGCCGTTGGAGATTTACCGGTGCGACCTGCCCACCGGCCATAAGGCCGCGACCAAATTTCTGTTCGCGCAACTGGGCGATCTGCCGGCCACGACCAACAAACAGGTGCGCCTGAGCGCGCTGGCCGCCGTAATCACCGGCCCCAAAGACGGACGCCTTTCGCGCACGATCGTCAATCGCCTCTGGGCCAGGTTTTTCGGCCGCGGCTTGGTCGAACCCGTGGACGACATGCAGCAAACCGCGTGGGACTCGGACCTGCTGGACTGGCTGGCGCAGGACCTGGTGGCGCACCGCTACGATGTCAAACAGACGATGGAACGCATCCTCACCTCGCGCGCCTATCAAATGCCGGCAGTCGATTTGGGCGAACGGCAGGACACCAATTTTGTCTTCGCCGGGCCGGATGTCCGCCGCATGACGGCGGAGCAATTCAGGGACGCCTTGGCCTCCTTGACCGGCGCAGGCTACGCGGCCCCGGAGGCGCGCGTGGAGACGAGTGAAGCCGTCCAAAAGGAGTTTGGCCCCAAATTCAAGGCGCGATGGATTTGGAACGATCCGGGCGCCGCCACCAATGCCAAACCGGGCAACATTTACCTGCGCAAAACGGTCCGCATTCGCACTCTGCCCGATCAAGCGGACGCCCTGGTCTATTGCGACAACAGTTTTGAATTGTTCGTCAACGGCCACAAGGCCGGTTCCGGGGCTGACTCTGCCAGGCCCTTCGTAGTCGATCTCAAGCCGTGGCTGAAGCCGGGTGACAATCTCATCGCTGTGCTGGCGACCAATACCGCGCCAGAGCCCGCGCCAGCGCCCGGAGCTACGCCCCCGGCTGCGCCCGCGCCCGCGCCCGCGCCGAATCCCGCCGGCTTGTATGTCTATGCGCGCGTCCGCGCCGTCGCGCGCCGCAAGGAGCGGGTCATGGATTTCGTCAGCGACCGCTCGTGGATCGTGAGCGAGAAACAGACCGGCGGCTGGGAACAACCCACGTTTGACGCACGGGGTTGGACTCGGGCCAATGAACTGGGAGAGGGAAGCATCGCCCCTTGGAAGCTGCCGGGCGACACCATTGCGCGCCAGTTCGTGCGCCGGGCAAAAGGTGGCGTGCGCGCGTCGCTGGTGGCGGCGGACCCATTGATGGCCGCGATGGGACGGCCCAACCGCGAACAGGTTGTCACCACTCGCGCTTCGTCTGCTACGACTTTGCAAGCCCTGGAATTGACCAATGGCAAAACACTCGCCACGGTTTTGCGCGAGGGCGCAGCCCAATTGATTCAGGAAAAGACCAGCGGACCAGAATTGGTCTGCTCCATTTATCAAAATGCGGTTGGGCGGAATCCAACGCTCGGGGAAATCGCACTGGCCCAAGAATGGGTCGGGAACAAGCCCACGCGGGAGGGCGTGGAGGATTTTCTCTGGGCCATGTCGATGCTGCCGGAATTTCAACTGATCTATTAAAGTCAAGCCTATGAACATGATGAAGCACAATTGGAACCGCCGGGAATTCTTGAAAACCGCCGGCGCGGCCACGCTCGGCGCCTTGGCGGCGGGCGCGCCGCGACGGAGCCACGCCGCGGACCAGGCCGCCATCCAGCCCACCGCCGACACGGTCATTGTGCTCTGGATGGCCGGCGGCATGGCGCATACCGAGACGTTTGATCCCAAACGTTACGTCCCGTTTTCCAAAGGCATGCCGGCTTCGGACATGTTGTCCACGTTCCCGCGGATCGACACCGCTGTCGATCACATCAAGTTTGCGCAAGGGCTGGAGAAAATTGCCGGCGTGATGGATCGCGGCACGCTGATCCGATCCTACACCGCCGGCGACCTCGGCTTCATCCTCCACACCCGCCATCAATACCAATGGCACACCGGTTACGCGCCGCCCCAAACCGTCGCCTGCCCGCACCTCGGCGCGGTCATCGCGCGCACACTCGGCCCGAAAAATCCCGCTGTGCCCGCTTTTATTGACATCGGGCAGCGCTTCGACGTGGGCGAAGGCGAGGAATTGAAGTCCTTCCATACGGCTGGATTTCTCGGCAGCGAATTCGGCCCGTTCCTCATCGCCGATCCGGCCGACGCCGTCGAGAGCGTCCGCCCCCCGGAGGGGATGAGTCCGTCGCGGTTTGAAAATCGGGAAAAATTCTACAAGGCGCTCGTGGCCCAGACGCCGACGGGCCAATTCGGCAGCGAGTACCAACGGGAATCGCTGCTGCGCTCGATGGACAACGCCCATCGCCTCTTGAGTTCGCCGGCGGCCCAGTCCTTCGACCTGACGCTGGAACCAAAGGCAAGCTACGACAAGTATAATACCGGCCGTTTCGGGCTGGGCTGCCTGCTGGCCCGGCGTCTGACCGAAGCCGGCGCGCGCTTCATCGAAGTGACCTCGGAGTACATTCCTTTCGAGTATTTCGACACGCACGAAAACGGCCACACGCGCATGGCGGATTTGAAGAAATCCATCGACGGCCCGATCGCGCAACTGGTGCTCGATTTGGAGGAACGCGGCTTGCTCAACCGCACGCTGGTCGTGGTCGCCAGCGAGTTCAGCCGCGACGCGTTGCTGGAAGGCAAGCCCGACAAACCGGTCAAAGACCAAGTCGATGAACCGGCGAAAGTGGATGACGAAAAGTTCTACGGCATGCACCGGCATTTCACCGACGCCGGCAGCGTTCTGCTCTTTGGCGGCGGGGTCAAGCGCGGCCATCTGCACGGCGCGACCGCCGAGGAGCGTCCGTGCAAAACGATCCAGGACCGTGTGGTCATCGAAGATTTGCATGCCAGCATTTACCGGGCGGTGGGCATCTCCCCGCGCTTGTCCTACGACATCGAAAAGCGCCCCTTCTACGTCACCCGCGACGGCGTAGGCCAGCCCATCATGGATTTGTTCGCCTGAGCAACGCAGCGGCGCCGACGCATCTAAATCGATGGCGTTCTTTATTTGACGATTCACTTCAGCCCTCGGACCGTTGGGAGATCAATGCGCCAACGGCCCCGCCGTCTCTTTCAAAGCTTGCGCTGCCTCCTGTGGCTGCGGCGCTCGGTTGGATTCAGCCCCTGGACGGGCATACCAGAACGTCCCCACCGCGTAATCCACTTGCGTGTCGGCCCCATCCCAGATTTCCATGTCATGCTTCAAACCACTGCGAAAGGGAATGGCGTCCAGCAGCCGCAGCCGCGAATCCGTGGTGTAGCCACGCCAATCCTCCTGCGTCGTGCCGTCGCGCTCGGGCGTGGACATAAAAGGTGAACTGAAATAGTGCGCCATGCCCCAGGCATAACCGTAGTAATCTTCCGTGCCCGTGCCGATATGAGAAGGCACTTTTTCACCGTCGATGTAAATGCGCTCATCGCCTTCGCCGTACCAATTTGGCGCCGGGCTGAACACGGTGAGCGTATCGCCAACATAGACGCCCTGTCCCCGAATCCGGATGTAATTCCAATCGAACATAGGCCGGGTCTTAATGCCAAGTTGACAATGCCAGTTGGCGTGGAAATAGAGCGACCGCTCATTCCAAGTCCACGGCCTGGTGCTTCCGCTCAACTTCACCAAGGCGGCCTTGTTGCCGGCGTTCTTCAGTGTCACACGGCCAGAGTGTTGATACGGCATGACCCAACGCGCCGAGAATGTTCCATTCGTGGAGGCGCTCTGGCACCAGTCCTGAGCCGCATGCAGGCGCGCTCCAACGCCAAAGAACTCGCTGATCGGGCACCAAACCGCCGGCTCACCGTCAAAAGCCGCTTGCAGGATGACAGAGCGCAGCACCTGCGGCGCGTCGGCGGGAAGAACCTGCACCTGAAGATTGCGCACGGCGGCGGAACCTTCCGGCAGGTCCAGGGCCAACTCCTCGCCGGGAGCAAGCGTGGCTTGTTTGTTCAGGTTGTTGTCAACCACAGGCGGGTCAGCCAGCAAGGTTGCGCCGGCCTGATTCACCGCATTCTTCGCCGATGCGTAATCGGCCATGGTGAATGTTCTCACCGCTGTGGCAGGGTCGTAGAGACGATAGTTGATGCAATAATAGAACGGCGCCTGATCCAGCGTCACCTTGCAGCCCTTGGCGAAGGGAATAGCCAAATAAAGATCGGCCCCCACACCGCGCGGCGCTTTGTAATCCGGCTTCAATTCATCACGCAGGTCCGTCTCGTTCCAGGACACAAACGCCAGCGGAGGACGCACGAAGGATTGCCCGCTGAGCAATTCATTCAACTTGACAGCAATGGCCGGTTTGGACGAGCCGTCAAAGTAGAAGCGGACGATCTGTTGGTCCTTGTCCGCATTCAAAGGCGCCCAAAAACGGGTGAGCGCGCCCGGGCCCACGGTATCCAGGATAACCCATTCCCGGCGGTCCTCATTGGTTTCAATGCGGATGAAGTTTCCGTAATCCTCATTGGAGTGCCAGCCGGCCGGATCGGCGGGATCTTTCTTGCGCGGATCGTGGCTGCTGACTTCTTTGCAAGTGTAGCCCAACGCCGGCCACTGTGCCGCGGCGTCGCGATCCGCCATCTCCCCCAGTAATGACTCCAGGGTCACAGTCTGGGCATTTCCGCTCCTGACACCTGTCATCAACGACAACAGTGACGCCATTATGACTGTGGTCCGAAACCTCCTCAGTTCCATCATTCTACGCATAAATAAGGCATCATGGTTTGCCCGGGCCTGCGTTGCAACCGCATTCCGTGCCCGCTGGCCACGCGAATCATGACAGCACTTCGCTCACGATTGCCTTTTTTAGTGCTCAGATCTGGGTCAAACCATTCTTTCTGATTTGACTGGGTTTGACCCGGTTTGAACAGCCTGTGCGCGGTTTTGATCTCGCTGCCCCCGGAGCATTGTGGTATTGGCTCAAGACATCGGCGGAATCTATCACCTATTTGACAGATCCCACCGCGTAGCACCAAAGGATATTATTATCCCGGATGTAGAGCCTCCCGTCGGCTACCACAGGATACGCCCAAGCCTTTTCCATGGTGTTGATCCTCTGCGGTTGGTCGGGCGGACTGAACCGGCCCTTCTCGCGGTATGCCTCAGGCGACACTTCCGCCAATGCTATTTCGCCGTTTTCTCCATGAAGGTAGAGCCGGCCGTCGGCATAGCAAAGCGATGCAGCCCCCAAAGCTCTTTCCTTCCATTTGATCTGCCCAGTGGTGAACTCAGCGCACAGCAAGACCTCGCTCGTCGCGCCATAAAGGTAATCTCCGACCTTGACTACGCCTCCAATAGCTGTGGGGTATTCCGGCGAGAAATAAACCTGCTTCGCGGCGACCTGTTTCCCCTCAACCTTGAGCTTGACGACCCCTGCCCCGGTTCCAGTCGAGGAACAGAAGATATAATCGCCGCTGGTCACGGGTGTTTGGATATTTGCCCCAAACTTGCTGATCGGCTTGCTATAACGCCACAACAAACGGCCCGTGGAGGCTTCGATTCCAACCAGGCCTTTGGTCAACAGCCGCACATACTCCCGAATCCCGCCAACCTCCACGACGATGGCCGATGAAAACCCGGCATCATCTGCCTCCGGCAGCGGACATTTCCAAATCAAATCTCCCGTGCTAGCACGCAACGCGATCACTGTCGCCGCACTGCCCCCTGGGGCGCACACCAGCGTGTCGCCATCGATCAGGGGCGACTCGGCGTAAGCCCATTCCGCGGTTTTGCCGCCGTAGTCGTTGCGAATATTCTTTTTCCAACGCACTTTCCCCGTCTTAACGTCCAGACAAGCCACATCCCCATCGGAACTTTGCGCGTAAAGAAGGTCGCCCTCGAGTGTGGGGGTCGAGCGGGCAGTGGGAAAGTTAGGCTGCTGCCTTGGGCTGCCCACATTTCCCAGCCGGGTGGACCAAATCCGTTTGCCATCGCGGGCGTCGAGTGCCATGACCGATTCATTCTCCAAGCCTTCGCTTTCCATCAAGTAGAGGCGGCCATCGACCACGGCGGGAGTCGAGTATCCTCGGCCAATATTACTGACCTCCCAAAGCAGCTTGGGCCCTTCTTTGGGCCATTCGGCGAGCAGCCCGGTCTCGTGCGAAATTCCGTCCCGTTGCGGCCCGCGCCATTGCGGCCAGNNATAGGCGTCAAAGCTATTCTTAACGCCCGCGGCTCGCTTTCAAAAGCCGGGTCGATTCGTTTTCCGCCATGATAGATGGCGACCAAATGAGCGTTGTTGCGAATATCGTCGAGCGGGTTCGCGTCCAGCAGGACAAAGTCGGCGCAGTTGCACGCTTCCACGCATCGTGTCGCTCCGGTAAGAATGTGTGACGTGTTTGCGTCCCGTGAAAGTGAAAGATCACCCTCGGAAGTTGGTGTTCGCGAAAGGGCCTTTGTAACCGCGGCCGTCGTTGGCTCGGCACTCAAAGCACGCTGTGGGAATTCTCGTGCCTCGCCGCCGCGTGGAACGCGGTAAACCAGGGCTGCGCCCAAAACCCGTTGCCGCGGAATCCCTCCTGTTTTTCTCAGTCAAAATTCGGCATCGGGTTAAGTCGTGGCGCCGGCCGCGGGTTCGAATGGCTTCAACCGTTGTGTCAACAAACTTAAGAAAAGTCCCACATCCGTCACCACGCCCACTGACTCAATCGACCCGCGATCGCTCAATTTCGTGACCACCGCCGGATTGATATCCACGCAGACCAATCGCACACCCGCCGGGGTCATGTTCCCGACCCCGATCGAGTGCAACATCGTCGAGAGCATCAGGATCAAGTCCGCGCCC
>PLIU01000056.1 GCA_003140095.1 Verrucomicrobiales bacterium
GGAATGTCGGCGGTGACGGCGACGTTGAGGTCGTAATCGTTCTCAGGCGTCTTGTGCCCGATCTTGAGCGTATAAGTGAAATGATCGACTGTCTCGATGGTGACGGTGAGCGGCTTGTCCAGGCCGGTTTCGTCAGGCGCGGCGTCCACCACCACATCGACAAAGCTCGGAAAGTTCAACGCGCTGGTCAGTGAGGAGACTTTATTGGAGTCGAGCACCTCGCCAGTCTTTGCCTCCGCGAGCGTCCACGAGGCGGTTTGGCTCTCACGCGATACCTTCCAGGAATTGGTCGCATTAGTGGAGACGAAGGAAATCGTCTCGGGCTTCTCGACCTTGAAAAAGTCCTTGTCCACCCAGTCGGCGGCCTTGGGGTCAATCGTGTTCAAGGCGTCGGAAATGGTCAACACTGTTTTTGTGTCGCTCCCGAGCATGACGTAGCGGCCGTCGGCGTAGCCATCCTCGCCGAAGGGCATGGGCGAGGGCCGGTCGGATGCGTGCGTGTGCTTCTTGCCCAAAAGCAAAGATTGCAGCGTCTTGCCCTGCGCGTCCTTGAATTCCAGCAGAACCGCCGAGTCGGGGCCTTTGCCCGGTTCACCCAGATGCATGCGCGTCAATTGCGAAGGGCCGATCGAATCGGACTGAACGACTTTCAAATCGCCCATTTTGAGGAGCAATTCCTTGATCTGCGTGAGGTTGGCGGGATAATTGCCTCGCTGCGGCACGCACCAGCCGGTGTCCTTTCGCTCCAGCGTCAAGTTGGTCTCGCCTTTGATTTCAATGGCGGCGATGTCGTTGAGCTTGTAATCCTTGAAGAGTTTATGGCCGATTTGCGCTTCGGATTCGGTCCAGGATTCCTGGTGGCGTTGGAGCAAAAACAGACCCGCCCCGCCAATGACGGCCAGGGCCACTAAGAGGAGGATCAATTGGTTGCGATTCATTGTGCGGCGGTGCGTTTGCGTTTGTAGATAGCCAGGACGATGCCGGTGGCAGCCACCAACACAGGCATGGTGCCAATGTTCATGACTTTGGTCCAAAATTCCAGCGAGTCGGTTTCCTTGCGCAATTTCTTCTGCGTCAATCTGAGGTCTTTGTTCGCGTCGGCGACGGTTTTCTGATAATTCTCCAGTTCTTTCTGCTGTTCAGGTGAGAGGATGAACTTTTGGTCATTGCCAGCTTTGGCGGTTTGCAGTTCGCTGATCTTGCGTTCGGTCTCGTCTCTCCTGGCCTCCAGCTCCTTGACTTTGTCTTCCCATTCGCGTCCGGCCTTGGCTTCCATCGCTTTCAAACGGGTGAACGGACGGTTCAGGCTGGCCCGGCTGCGCAAGCTGATCAAGTCGCTGTCCCCGGCCAGTTGCTCGACCAAACTCTGCACCAGATTGAGGTTTCCGTTCATGGGGCGCACCAGGCGGTAGCCCATGAAGTTCTGCACTTGCACACAAACCTGATCGCTCAAAAGATCGGTGTCAGCGACCAAAATGACCACGCCGTCGGCCTTCGATTCCTTCAAGGGCGTTTCCTTGGGCTGGTCTTTGGGCTCTTCTTTGTCGTCCTTGGCCGGTTTGGGCGCGCCATCGGCAAAAGCCGTCTTAAACTTGCCCGTCAGCCGCGCGGCCATCGCGTACTCTATGTTCGAGGCCTTGAAGTCTTTGACGATTTGATCGCCTGCGGCGCTGGCGGTGATACCTTCCACCAATTCCGACTCAGGCGAGGAATGGACCAGAACGGTCTCCTTCAAGCCGTCAACCGGTTTTCCGGTAAAGGCGCCCGCAAAGGGCAGCACCAGATTATCGATCTGGCTGGTGACAATGTCGTCGCCGTTGATGCCGCTCTTGTTGACCAGCAGGACGGTGGGCATGACCGCGCCGCTCTGCGGGTTGCGGCCGGCGAAAGTCAGATCGGCCACCACTTTGTTAAGGTCCATGTCCAGTCCCCACGCTTTGAGCAGAGCGGGCAAGGAAGATTGGCCGGAACTTTCCCCCAGCACCTGCGCCATTTGATCGTGTTTCTGATCGAAGTAGGCGTGCGGATCCAGAAAAGCCAGCAATTTGCCCCCGCGCATGACGAATTGGTCGAGGGCATACTGCGTGGTCTCAGTGATGTCACGCGGATGAACCACCAGCAGGACGCCGATGTCGTCGTCAACCTTGGAGGCGGTCATCGGAATTTCGCGCACGGTAAAGTCCTTTTTCAACTCGCTGACAAAGGTCCACGGCTCGGCGGCGGCTTGCCCCATGCGCTGCATCATGGGGTTTGGCTCCGAGCCGAAGACCGGCAGCGCGCTCATCAATCCGATGACGGTGGGAGTAGGATTGACCACGCGGGCGATGGCGCGGGAGATGTCGTATTCGAGCAAACGCTCGCGTTCCGGCGGCAGCCAGGGAACGGTCTGCTTCTGGTCCAACATCACTACGGCCAGCCCCAGATAGACCTTATCGCCTCCAAAGCGCGTGGTCGCCTGCCCCTCCACACCATCCAGATGTGCCGAGTCCTCGGCATCGGAATCGGGCTGTGGATCGAATTTTTGGACAATGATCTTGCCCTTGCCGGCCTGTTGATATTCACCCAGCAAATCCTCGATGTGCTCCGCGTAAGTGCGCAAGGAAGCCGGCATGGCCGTGCCGCTTTGCGTGCAGTAAAAACGGATGGTCACGCGCGAATCCAGCTTGCTCAGGATTTTTTTCGTGCCCGGCGAAAGGGTGAAAGCCTTTTCCGCGGTCAGATCAACGCGGTCCTTGAAAGCGCTCGTGACCACGTAAAAGGCCAGCAACAGCACAAACATGACCGCGACACCAGCCGCCGAATAGAGAATCGATTCGATATTTTTCTGCTTCATGGCTTGGTCGCAAAAGGGGTTAGCCGGCGCGATGGCTGCGAATGATGACGCCGGTGGTGAACAACGAAAAACCGATGACAGACAAGAAGAAAATAATGTCCCG
>PLIU01000146.1 GCA_003140095.1 Verrucomicrobiales bacterium
TCCATTGCTCTGCCACTGATATTCCACCATGCCGCTGACCCCTACCGCCGCCGCCGCCACGGTAAAAGTGGCCGTCTGGCCGGCGATTAATATGGGCGGAGCCGCCGGTTGTTCGGTTATGTCTATGGATGCCTTCGGAACGCCGGACAGATAAACAGTGCCTATTTGACTCGGGCTTAAGGCCGAATCCCAAACCGCCACTTCCTCGATCAGCCCGGCGAATGGATCGCCCGTTCCGGTGTCATCCGGGAAAAATGGATTGAGCGTCGCGCCGACCGTGAAATCCCACGGCCCCTCGCTGTTGGCTCCTTCGTTCGCCGCATCCATGCTCCCGGTGGCGGCCAACTTGCCGTTAATGAAAAGGCTGAAAGTTGTGCCGCCGTCGTAACTTACCGCCACGTGCGTCCACTGGCCGATTGGCACCGTTTGGGCCGTGATCACAGCGTTAACATAGAAAACATCCACTCTGAGTTGGCCGCCGGTCTGCAAGTAGAATGCCAGCGTGTGGGTGCCGCCTCCGCCGGAAATGGCGCCTGTCAGCGATTTGGCCGCAATCACGCCACCGTTGGTCGCAGTATCGATCCACGCGGTAATGGTGAACGGGTTGCCCGTGTTAAAATTGAGGTCAGAAACATTGGTAACCTCAATGAAAGATCCGTCGCCAGGCAACGACAGTGAGTTTGAGCCGTAGTCGGAGTTGGCCACGTTGGTGCTGAACGAACCATCGTAACCGGGATTGGGCTGATCACTGACGCCGTGGACATTCGTTGAGATTCCGAGGTCCGCCAACGAGCCGTCGAATGGCAACCAGAGCAATGGCGATGACGCCAACGATGGCGCAATGACGTTCAAGGTGGCTGTCTCAGAGTCAACCACCACAGTACTGACGCTCATCGTGCAATCATAGGTGGCGCCATTAGCCGACACCGTCAGAGGCGGAGTAGTGTAGGAGGCATTGGTCGCCGAGGCGATGTTGACTCCATTGCTCTGCCACTGATATTGCACGGGACCGCTGACCCCCACCGCCTCTGCCGCCACGGCAAAGGCAGCCGTCCCGCCGGCAAATAAAATGGGTGGAATGGCCGGTTGTTCGGTTATGTTGACGGTCACGGGGGGGACACCATTCGAATAAACGCCGCCTATTTGGTTCGTACTCAAGGCCAGACCCCAGACGGCCACCTCGTCGATCTCGCCATCGAAAGGTTCGTACGGTGTGTCATCCGGGAAAAAGGAATTGAGCGTCGCACCGACTGTGAAGTCCCACGGCCCCTCGCCGTTGGCTCCTTCGTTCGCAGCACCACCGGGGTTCCCGCTGGCGATTTGCGCTCCGTTGGTCCAAATTTGGAATGACGCGCCGTCGTAAGTCAACGCCACGTGCGTCCACTCGCCGTTGGTAACTGTCTCGGCTGTCGCCACATCTCCAACGTAGAAAACATCCGCCCTGAGCGTGCCATCGGTCTGCACATAGAACGCCAGAGTGTGTGTGCCGCCTGAGCCCTCAATGACGCCAGTCAGCGATTTGGCCGCAATCACGCCGCCACCATTCGTGGTTTTGATCCACGCCGTGATCGTGAACGGGTTGCCTGTGTTGAAGTTGAGATCAGTGACATTTGTCACCTCGACGCAGGACCCGTCGCCCGGAAAGTATTCCGAGGCGGTCCCGCAAGTGGCGTTGGCCGCGTCGTTGGTAAAGACCGCGTCAGGGGGGATGCCATTGGGGTTGATTAAGGTAACCACATGGGTGTTCGTCGAGGTGCCCATGTCCTTCAGATTGTTGTTGAAACCCAGCCATAGGTGCTCGGCCGGAGGGACGACCGTTTGTGCATGCGAGGAGACCGCCCAGCCAATTGCCAGGGCGGCGGATATGAGAACAAATGCTTTTCGTGTTTTCATGGGTGATTGGAATTTTGACTCTTATCTGACGTTTATCATTCGACTTAGCCATGGCTGCGGCCGACAAGCTGCCCCGACCTCTTCTGTGGCGGGCGCTACCATGCGAAGATACCAGAGACGCATTGTCAAATGGATTCATCCGCCGCTGCCTGTAGCAGCGTCAAGAACCGGATTGACACGGGGGTATGCTGGGCTCACGCGCGAACATTATCAGCCTCGTCAATCTCCGCAAGAAATTTTTGGTGCGCCAAAAAAGACCCTTTTGCGTCGAGGAAATAAGCTCAGTCCTTGGCGCTTGCTGGCCGCAGATTCATCTGCATTGCCTTCGAGGCTGGCGGGCGGAACGTTGAGAATAGCCACGCCAAGCCATCGGTGTCACATTTTAAATTTATTATTTGGCACTCGTTCCTCGCGACAGTAAGCAGCCAAAAGAAGACTTTGAACCAGTTTTTCTGGCTGCGGTTCCAGACATAGATTCATATATAGTTCCTATCGAAGCATTCCGTCGTAGCGCGATTGTTAGGATTTGGTAGGGGTCAGGGCGCTTTGAACTTTGAACTTTGCACTCGCGCCGCTTTGGATGATAATGCCGTTGTGAATGCAACGATCACGGACTCGGTCCCCGACGCCCAGGGCCATTTCGGCCCTTACGGCGGACGGTTCGTTCCTGAAACGCTCATGTTCCCGCTGCAACAGTTGGAGGAGGAGTATTTCCGCGCGCAACAAGACCCTGAGTTTCAACAGGAGCTTTCCTATTACTTGCGCCATTTCGTCGGACGCCCCAGTCCGCTCTATTTGGCGGCTCGGCTGACGCGCGAGTTGGGCGGCCCCCGCATCTATCTCAAACGCGAGGACCTTCTCCACACTGGCGCCCACAAAATCAACAACGCCATGGGGCAGATTCTCCTGGCCCGCCGCATGGGCAAAACCCGCATCATCGCCGAAACCGGCGCCGGCCAGCACGGCGTCGCCACAGCCACCGTCGCCGCCATGTTTGGCCTGCAATGCGTCATTTACATGGGCGAAGTCGATTGCCGCCGGCAGGAACTCAATGTGTTCCGCATGAAAATGCTCGGCGCGGAGGTCGTCTCGGTCACCGCCGGCCAGAAGACACTCAAGGAAGCCGTCAACGAAGCCATGCGCGATTGGGTCACCAACGTGCGGCACACGCATTATATCCTGGGCACCGCTTACGGCGCGCATCCGTATCCGGTCATGGTGCGCAATTTTCAGCGCATCATTGGCGACGAAGCGCGGCGGCAAATTCTGGAACAAGAGGAGCGGTTGCCCGACTTGCTGGTCGCCTGCGTGGGCGGCGGCTCCAATGCCATCGGCCTTTTCTTTCCGTTCCTGCAAGATGCCTCCGTGCAGATGCTTGGCGTCGAAGCTGGGGGTGAAGGCATCATCCCGGAGAGGCACGCCGCCCGTTTTCAAGGCGGCTCGCTCGGCGTCCTGCAAGGCACGCGCTCGTATATTTTGCAGGATGAGAACGGCCAAATCCAATTGACCCACAGCGTTTCCGCCGGCCTGGACTACGCCGCCGTCGGCCCCGAACACGCATGGCTGCGCGACCAGGGCCGCGTCCAATACGGCTACGCCACCGACGATCAGGCGCTGGCGGCGTTCAGCAAATTGGCCCGGCTGGAGGGCATCATTCCCGCGCTGGAATCGGCCCATGCCATCGCCGCCGTGATGGAGCAAGCCCCGAAGATGGCCAAGGATCAGCTTATCATCGTCAATCTCTCCGGCCGCGGCGACAAGGATGTTGCGCAAGTGGCCGAGCGGATGCGGCTTTGAGCCATGCCGGGAAGTCCTGCGAAAGCGCGGCCGCTTTAAACTAAAAACGTCGAACGAAGTTCTCGTGACTTTGCCAAATATGACGATAAATGCCGGCATCGATTTTTAATGCAACCGTGGACGCATATAAGGTTGAAATTGCGCGTCGTCCTGGTGCAATACAACGCCTTGGCATTTTTGGCGATATGGCACTGGATGTGGTGGTTGTGAATACAAATGCGGAACGCGTGATGGTCGCGACTGGCCTGCTGCCGGTGACGCCATCTAGGTTTCATCTTAAAAATCTATAAATTTTGAAATTAGGATACTACGACACTACGAGTCATTAATGTGGCAATGTTAGTTAAGAATTTCGGCCGAACCTTTCGACGCGCCTCATTGCGGCGCGCCGGACATGTCCGTTAACGGCCCCTGGCTGGATGGCACATACCTGCTCAATCACCGCAACGACCCGTGGGCCACATTCGGCAAGTTTGCCGCCATCGCGGTGCCCTCGCCGACGATGCTTTGGGTCCTGGTTGACGAGAGCGCCGTCGGCCTCAACGACGCAGCCTTTGCCTTTCAGATGGTGAACCCCGCGTGGATTGACGCCCCAGGCTCTTATCATAACGGCGCGTGCGGTTTTGCCTTTGCGGACGGCCATTCCGAAATTCACCGATGGCTGGATAAACCCCATCCTTTCGCGGAGGCTAACAGGACGGACTGGAACTGGATGCAACAGCGTACTTCGGCGCGCGTTGGGCAATTGGATAATGACCGTCCGCAATGATTACACGCAGTGAAGGTGGAGACTCTCGAACCCACCATTGTGAACGACCCCTGGTGGCAGCTGTGGAAAAATTGTCCAAACCCCGTCCCCATTTGCCCATCGATTACGCGCTCAACCATGGGCATTACATTCGCGGCGAGCCTAAGAAATGAGGACGTTATTGGCCGATACCTATTATTTTCTGGCACTACTCGATTCTTCGGAGAAACACGATTCGGAAGCGGTCGAGGCCGCGCGGAATGCGGAGCTTCAGCTTGTGACGACTGAATGGGTGTTGATGGAATTTGGGGACGCTTATTGCCATCCAGATGATCGGATAGATTGCTCAAATAATCCAGCATTTCGCCTTCGGCATACGCTTTCGGGTTTTCACACGAACCCATCCGGGCTTCGCAGTGTGAGTTCCACATTTAGATGTCGCCGCGACACTGGACAGATGCGGAAGGTGTGGGATAATGAGGCGATGAGTATTTTTGGCTCGCGATTTTGCCGGCATAATATGGTCGGTGGTAAGGCTCGCCCTCACGCTTTGGGGAGAGTCAGCGACCGGAGTGGCAAGGCCGTGGTCAGGGTTCGACAGAGGCAGAACAAATTAAGAGCGCCCCACCTTCGCCAAGGCTATGGCGGACAGGCCCGCTTTGCGGGCTGTCTCACCCTACCGGGGCAGAAGGAGAGGGAATTGTGTGTTTCCAGGTCCGGCAGGCTTGACGACATTCCGCAGACGCCGGTCAAGGTGGATTTCTCGGCAAAGGATGGAAAGGACCAAAGGGACGCGAGGGACGAAAGTCGCCAAAATCAAACCAAATCAAACCAAATCAAACCTTCCGCCTTCGCCATGGCTACGGCGCGACAAGGCGGCCTTTCGCCGCCCTATGCCGAGGCAGGCAGAAAGCGCAGAAGCTCTTGCGGTTGTGCGACTTTTGCGCCTTATGGCGGCTATTCCTTTGCCTTGCGGGAATCAAGGCGAATCAAACCGAATCAAGCCTGCCGTGGGACAAGGATGAATTATGAATTATGAAGGGCGAAGCGGCGCGGACACTCCACGGCGGCATAGTCAGAACGGGTCAAACCCGGTCAAACCCGGTCAAACCCAGTCAAGGTGAATCAAACCAAATCAAACCTGTGATGGGGAAGTGTCTGTGGCACAGGGAGTTGCACTTGAGCGGAATGGGCTTCGGCGGGGTTTAGGATTAGGATTAGGATTACGATTATGATTATGAATGACTTAGTCAA
>PLIU01000350.1 GCA_003140095.1 Verrucomicrobiales bacterium
GTCCGATCTGGCTCTGGGGGATGATCAGAAGGCAGTCTTTTGGGTCATTCCACACACACATTGGGAAGGAGCCGTATTCAAGACCAGGGAGGAATACCTTGAAATCGGGCTGCCTCACATCCTGACCGCCGTCCGTCTGCTCAAGGAACATGCCGATTACCGTTTCGTCCTCGATCAGGTTTCCTATTTCAGACCATTCCTCGAGCGTTATCCCGAGGAGGCGGACGCCTTCCGGAAATTCGTGGCCGAAGGACGCCTGGAAATCGTTTGCGGTCTCAACGTCATGCCGGATGACAACATGCCGAGCGGCGAATCCTTCGTGCGCCAAATGCTTTACGCCAAGGGCTACTGCCGGAAGGTCTTGGGCGTGGAGGTGAAAACCGGCTGGCTGCTGGACACCTTTGGTCATCACGCGCAGTTGCCCCAAATTCTGCGCTCGGCCGGATATGATTCCTTCTGGTTCGCGCGGGGTGTTGAGGATCGCGCCAAGATGCCGTCGGAGTTTCTCTGGCAAGGTTTGGATGGCACGCGCATCCCGGCCTTCTGGCTGCCGTTTTCTTACGGGAATGTTTACCAGCCGCCCCGGGATTTCCCCGGCTTCACGGATTTCATGAAGAAGCGTTACGACGATCTCGCCCCCTTTTGTCGCGGAGCCTTGGAACGCGTTGGCATGGATGGAGCGGACGTCACCGATCCGGAGCTTTACCTGCCGGCGCTCGTCGAACAATTCAACCGCCAGACCAACCGGCCTTTTAAACTGCGCTTTGGCACGCCCAGGGAATTTGCAGCGGTGGTCGCCAGGCGCACTGATCTGCCGGTCATCACTGGCGAACGCAATCCGCTCTTCCAGGGCGTCTATAGCAGCCGCATCGAACTCAAAGAGCGGATGCGTGAGACGGAGCGGTTGCTCACGACTGCGGAGAAGTTTGCTGCATTGGCGAACGGTTTGGGCGGGCAAGTTGACGAGCAATTGATCTGGCGCGCCTGGGAGCCCGCCTTGTTTAATGTCACCCACGATCTGGCTTCCGGCGTGATGATGGATCACGTTTATGAAGACGTCGTCCGCGGTTACGATTTTTCGCAACGGCTGGCCGACGAAATGATCGCGACGAGAGAGGACAGTGTGTTGGCGCATATCGACTCTCGCGGGGCCGGTGTCCCCCTTGCGGTCTTCAACACGCTCGGTTGGTTGCGCACGGACGTGGCAGAAGCTGACGTCGGATTCGCGCAAGGCGGCGTCAATGACTTTGAGTTGCGCGACGCGTCAGGCAAGGTTACTCCGAGCCAGCTTCTGGACGCCGAACATTACGAAGACGGTGGATTCAGGCGGATTAAATTCGCGTTCGTGGCACGGGATATTCCTGCGATAGGTTATGCTATTTACCATGTCGTTCCGCTGCCAACGGCCGGAGCATCCATGCGCGATCGCACCGCGACCAACCAGGATGGCTTGCTGGAAAATGATTATTATCGCGCAGGTTTCGACGTAGCGACCGGCGCCCTCACCAATTTGACCGTCAAGGCTGGCGATTGGCCGGCCTTGCACGGCCCTGCGAATGTCGTCGCTTGCGAGCCTGACAAAGGCGATTTCTGGGAACTCTACAAGACCCTCGATGGTGGACAAAATGTTATCATGACACGTCCTCTCCCTGTGCCGCAAGCAGGCCAGGCTCGATTCAGTACCGAGCAGACCGCGACGAATGGCGTCGTCATTCACGGACCGGTGTTTTCTGAGATTCGCGTGGAGCATCCCTTTGGCTCAAATTTCTTCGCCACTTCCGCGAGGCTGTACAACGGTATTCCGCGCCTCGACTTCACCACGCGAATTCGCAATAACGAAAAACTCGTGCGCTACCGTTTGCTCGTGCCAACGGCCATAAAAAATGGGCGGAATTTTCAGGAAATCCCCTTCGGTGCGATTGAACGGCCCGACGCGCAGGAATTCCCCGCGCAAAATTGGATCGATTTCAGTGATGGAGAACGCGGGGTCGCGCTGATCAATCGCGGTCTGCCCGGCAACAACGTGGCGGACGGCACCATGATGTTGTCGCTCCTGCGCTCGACTCGTGTGGACGTCTATTGGGGTGTAGAGGCGGAACAAAGCAACACTGGTCTCGAACTGGGCAAGGAATTGACTTTCCATTACGCGCTGGCGCCGCATGCCGGTGACTGGCGCAGGGCCGGAGTATATAGAACAGGCTTGGAATTCAACAATCCTCTTTTGGTGCGCAAGATGACGTCACACGCCGGAACGCTGCCCAAAACCTGGAGTTTGCTGGATGTTTCGCCGTCCAATGTGGTGCTCAGCGCGCTGAAGCCGGCGAAAGATGGCATGACGGTGATCCGGGTATATGAAGCCAGCGGTCAGGCGACAACCGGCGCCATGATCAAGCTGCGCGCCAAAGTGGTTTCGGCGAATGAAGCGAATCTGATGGAGGATTCCGGCGCGAAAGCACAGGTCCGGCAAAACACCTTGCAATTTGATCTGCATCCCTTTGAAATCAAAACATTCAAATTGCGGCTCAAGAATGAATGATTTGCCCGGGAAATGTTTAAGCGCCATGGAAATTTTAATGAAAATGCCGGATCTATCCACGACGGATTCGGCCATTAAATTGGTCCGCTGGCTGGTCCTGCCGGGGCAATCGGTCAAACGCGGCCAGTCGTTGTGCGAAATTGAAACCGACAAGGCGGCCTCGGAAGTCGAATCCATCGTCACAGGTGTGCTTAAGGAATTTCGCGCCCAACCGGGAGACCTGGTGGTGGCGGGACAGGAGCTGGCACTCTTCGAGACCGAAACGCCACCCGATCCGGCCTCGCCTGCCGCCTCGGCGCCGGCGAAAGGACCCGGTCTTTTTGCGCGCAACCGCGCCGCGGTTCCGGCCCCAAGCGCGTCCCCGGCACCCGCTCCGGCCATCGTCTTGAGCCAGCCGCAGCAGACACTTGGACGGCGCTTGCTGGCGAGCAAGCAAAACATCCCGCACATTTATTTGCAGGCCTCGGCCAGCGCCGAAGCGATGATCCGCCGTCGCAACGCCGCCTCGCCAAAGATCGTTTGGGAGGCCTTCTTCGTCTTCGCCATCAGCAAAATACTGAAGGATTTTGAGCGAATTCGCTGGCGTGTGCGCGGAGAAGGCGTGATCATCGCGCCCAACTCCGACATCGGCGTGGCCGTTGACGTGCGGGGCGATCTTTTCGTCGCGACCATTGCCGCCTTGCAGGGCGGCTCCGTGGCGGAAATCTCCAATGACATTCGCGCGCGCGTACTCGCAATCCAGGACGGCGCTGGAGAAGCGCGAGGTCTTCGGGCCGCCGCCATCACGATTTCCAATCTGGGCGACACCCCCGTCGAATCCTTTGCCGCCATCATCAATCCGCCCGAAGTCGCCATTCTGGCCATCGGGAAAATTGGTCCTGTGCCGATTGTCCAGGAGGGACGAGTCGCCGTGCAGCAGCGCGTGACTCTGACCCTTTCGGCCGATCACCGCGTTATCAACGGGAAATACGCGGCCGAATTCTTGGCCGCGATCATTCGCGAAATAGAGTCCTTTTGAATTTTACCCGCGCCACCAACCGCCACGCCAATGCCCGCACAGAAACCCTACGAAAAAAGTTTTGTTCTCTCCCTCTACGAGCGCATGGTGTTGATCCGGGAGTTTGAGGAACGCGTCAAGTTTCTCTTTCTCGAGGGCGCCATGCCCGGAACCATCCACCAATGCCAGGGCCAGGAAGCCACCGCCACCGGCGTCTGCTCCAGCCTCAATCCCGACGATTGGATCACCTCCACTTTCCGCGGTCACGGCCACGCCCTGGCCAAAGGACTCACGGCGCGCGAATTGATGGACGAACTTTTCGGCGCGCGCACCGGCTGCTGCAAAGGCAAAGGCGGCTCCATGCACGTGGGCAACATGAAAAAAGGCATGGTGCCGGGCATCGCCATTGTCGCGGGCGGCATTCCTCTGGCTGCGGGCATGGCTCTCGCCTTCAAAATGCGCGGCAGCCGCCAGGTCGTGGCCTGCTTTTTCGGCGATGGGGCCGTGGCTGAGGGTGCCTTTCATGAGGGAGTCAACATGGCGGCGTTATGGAAGCTGCCGGTCCTCTTCGTGTGCGAAAACAATCTCTATGGCGCTTCCACCCACGTCAGCAAGGTAATGAAAGATACTTGCATTTCCCGCCGCGCTTCCTATTACGGATGCAACGGGCAGACGGTGGATGGAAATGATGTGCTCGTGGTGTATGAAGCCGCGCGCCAGGCTGTGGCGGATTGCCGGTCCGGCCTTGGGCCGGTGCTCCTGGAATTGCTCACCTATCGACGCACCGGCCATTCACGGCGCGACACCTGCGCCTACCAGCCCAAGGAGGAGCGCGATGATTGGTTCAGCCGCGATCCTCTTGACCGCTTTGCCGCCGTCCTCATCCAGCGCGGCGACATTTCCCAAGCCGATCTGGACCAAATCAAATCCGGCGTGGAGCAACACATCAACGAGGCCGTGGAGATGGCCAAACAAGCGCCGCTGGCAGGCCCGGAGGAACTTTTGCAGGATGTCTTTGCCCCTCTCTCTTATTCCAATGAGCGTTCAAGATGAGGCTAAGGCGCGCCGGATTCCGGGCTGCTGGCGAGGCAGCCCGCAAAGGCGGGCCGCTCTTATCTGTTCTGGCTCGAGCGAGGCGCATATCCGCAGCGATCTGAAACGAGCGAGCAACGAAGCCAGCAGCCTGGAAGACAAGCGAATTAGCCTCATCTTGAACGCTCATTGGAATTAACTATGCCAACAAAACGATTGGGCATCGCGGAAGCCTTGCGTGAAGCCATTGCCGAGGAAATGGAGCGCGATGCGCGTGTCTTTTGCCTCGGCGAAGACATCGGCGTGCCAGGCGGCTGGGGCGGCGCGTTCACTGTAACGCTGGGCCTGGAAAAACAATTCCCAGGACGTATTATTGACACCCCCATCGCCGAGCTGGGCTTCTTCGGCGTCGCGATCGGCGCGGCCTTGATGGGCATGCGGCCAATCGTGGATGTGCAATACGGCGATTTCCTCTTTCTGGCCAGCGATCAGATCATCAATAATGCCGCCAAACTCTGCTACATGTCCGGCGGCGCGGCCAGCGTGCCTGTCGTCATGCGCGCTCCCATCGGCGCGACTGGCCGCGGTTCGCAGCACGCCCAAAGCATGGAGCGCTTTTTTACCGGCGTGCCCGGCCTCAAAGTCGTCGCTCCCTCCAACGCCTACGATGCCAAGGGCCTCCTCAAAGCCGCTGTGCGCGACGGCAACCCCGTCCTCATTTTCGAGCACAAACTGCTTTACGGCTCGCGCGGGGCGCGCGCGGAAACCGGCGCGACCGATGCCACCGCCGAAATCCCGGAAGGCGATTACATCGTGCCGCTGGATAAGGCCGCCCTGCGCCGCGAAGGCGCTCACGTCACCATCCTCGGCTGGTTGCTGATGTTGCATCACGCGCTGGCCGCCGCGGCCATTTTGGCCAAGGAAGGCATCGAGGCGGAGGTTTTGGACGTGCGCAGTTTGTCCCCTTTGGATTACGACACCATTGGCCAATCCGTTCGCAAAACCGGCCGCGTTGTCATTGTGGAAGAAGGCCCGAAAACCGGCGGCGTCAGCGCCGAAATCGCCGCTGGCATCATGGAACGCTTCGGCGACAGTTTGATGGCGCCCGTGACGCGGGTCGCCTCCCCGGATGTTCCGGTTCCCTTTGCCCCGGCGCTGGAAAACGCCTACCGGCCCGGCGTTGCGCGCATCACCGACGCCGCGCGCCAATTGGCCCGCGGCAACTAATCCTGTTCGCATTCGCCCAGGATCTTTTGGTAGGTGGCGCGGGCGTGGTCATAAGCCGTTCGCGCTTCGTCCCGCTCGTCGGCTTTGATGAATTTCTCCTTCTGCGACCAGCATTGCTCGACGCCCTTCAAACACCATTCCGCGCTGCGCTTGGAGGCGCGAATCGGTTTGTCATCGACGAGCACAAAAATCGGGTTCGTGTGCGACGACGGCAGAATGCGCAACGCCACCCAACTGCTGCGCTCAATCTTCACCTCGAAACTCACGTCCTGCAAGGCGCCGTCCGCCACAATATTCTTCTTGACTACAGGATAACCGTTGACGATCACTTCCACCGCCACTTCGCGCGTGTCGCCCATGCGCGCGCGTTCGATGTCCCAGTAGGGCTGCTTCGCGTAGTCCAGTTTCTGCAAGGCCGGGTTCGGTTGCTCATTCAATCGCGCCGCAACTCGGGCCGTTACCTTGACAGCGCCCGGCTGCGCCAATTTCAACTCGCTCCCCTTTTCGCCCACCGCCGCGCCGTTGACCTTGAATTCCATCAAGTGACTTTTGCCGTCGCTGACATAATTGCGTCCCTGTCGCACGCCCTCGCACCAGGCGTCGTAATCCAGTTTGCCGTCCAGCTTGACGTACGAGCGGCCCAAGCCGACCTTCTCGTCGTAGATGCAGGGAAAATCGGTTTCACCGCTGACGCGCGTGCGATAACCGGCGTTCAGCGTTTGATACCACATGTTCAATTCCCACACATAAGGCGTGTCCGCCAGCGAAAGAAAATCGACCGCCGGCAACAGCTTCCCGTCTGGCCCGGGCAGTTCATGCGTCACATCGACGATGTATTCATTGGCGCCGATGCCGTCGAAGGGCGGCACGATGTAGTTGGGCAGTTCGCTGGTCTGCACTTCGAGTCCCCAGCCGGAATGCGCCGGGCCGCACACCGAGCCTTGCTTCTTGGCCCAACGCAGCGTGTTCAGGCACAGCGTCGGCCAGTGGTCCTTGGAATCGCCCCCGGGATAAATCTCCTCTTGGAGCCGCAACAAAACCAGATGGCCGGATTGATGCGAGCCAAACCCGGACACTTCGATGTCGTATCGCAGCAGATAGGGATATTGCGAAACCTTGTCCACAGTGCCGCAAAAAAACTGTTTCTGGTAATCGAAGCAAGGCCCCCACGTCAGGTTGGCCCCTATTTTCAAATCCTCCCCCATGCAGTGGCGAATCATGTCCGATGCCAGCACCCCTTGGGTCGGTTTGACATAATGGGCGCAGCCGGCCGCGTGAATGTGATGATCGCCCGACCACCAGCCGAATTGCGAAGGATCAATCCAGCGCTCGATTTTGAAAGCAACCTCCTCCAAGTCTGCCGCGACGGCCAATCGGCGCGTTTGCATGATGGCTTCCGGCCCGCGCGAACATTCCACCGTGTAATCCCCTTCCGGCAGTTTCAGCGTTTCGCCGTCACTGCGATAGACCTGCGGCTGGAACGGGAAGTCGGGCGCGAGCCGTTTGGCCTGCGCGGGATAGATCCGCTGCTGCGCGTCGCGAATCACGAACGCCGCCGTTGTCGGCTGGTTGTTCTCGTCGCGCACGCGCAAGGTGATCGTGCGCGCGGGCAGACACGTAAAGAGCGTGTCCAGTTCGTTGCGGAAGCCGATGTCCTGCGTGCCCTGCCCGACATTGAAGGAGAACTTCCCTTCGCGCTGGCCGGCATCGCGGCTGTAGAGCTGGATGATGCGGTATTCCAGCCGCAAGCCGCTGAGCGTCTTGGAAAGCGGCTGCTGGTTGAAGGACTCCAAGTCGAGCCACAGCTGCGCCGCGTCCAAAAGCGGAAGGGCCTCGCCTTTCTTGCGGTAATACTGGTCGGAGGGAGTTCTTCTTGGCCCGCCGCCGTCCTGCGAGTAAACGGAAATGGCATTGGGACTGACGGCTTGCAGTTCCGCCGTGGTGCCGGAGTCGTTGACGACTTTGACCAGGAACTGCCGCCAGCCCTGCTCCACCAATTCTGGTTTCGCCGGCCCGCCGGCCACCTTCACCCGCATTTCTGGATTGATCGTAACGCCAAAGAGACAATGCTGGTCCAAAATCGTTTGCACCGTTTCAGCCGCGCGTTTGGTGTCGGTGTCCTGCATGGCGGCGTCGATCGCCTTTTTCTCGTCGGCACTGAAGGGCGAGCCCAGATAATCCGTGGCCTCGATCAACCGGTTCACCTGCGTAGCCAGCGGCTGCCATTCCACGTCCTTCTCGATGGGTAATGTCGCTGCCAACAAAGCGTGCGACGCGAAGGCCAGCAGGGCGAACCCAGTCAGCCTTTCTTTACAAAATGGAATGCGGTGCGCTTGCATAATTCCTTCAAATCTGGGCTTTGTGGCCGCGATCTTAACACCACCGGCAGTGCCAGCGCAAGAAAACGTTTTCTTGGATAGTGTGTCATTTTGGCGCGTCATTTCACTAGAGCGAGGACGGGTTTGACTGGATTTGACCGGATTTGACTGGGAGTGCCCGCCTGCAATCCCGGCGTCCTCTGTCTTCTTTCATAATAATCATCATAATCTCTACCGCACAAGTGTACTTTCCCTAAATGAGTGATCATCTTTGTTTTGCCTTCTCCGGCGTACTGTGGTGTCTTGACCATTGAATTTTGAACCGTAACCTCGAAATTCGCATTTTTTTCCTCCCTGCAGGTTTGATTTGGTTTGATTTGGTTTGATCAGGTTTGTTTAGCCCGACCGAGTGCAATTTCGGCCCTGGCACTAACATAAGCATCTCGCTTATGATAGTCTTGTTTTTGCTAGAACCTGAGTCAAACCGGTTTGACTGGGTTTGACTGGGTTTGACTGCCCTGCTTTCCGCCGGCCTCTTTCGCCACCAGCCGCCGGCCACTAACCACTGTCCACTGTCCACTCCACACCCACCGCCCACCACCCCGCAGGTTTGATTTGGNNGGGAGAGGGTTAGGGTGAGGGCGAGCCTCATCTCCAACTGAATGAATTCCTCTCAGCAAGCTCTCCTTTCGAAACTGGCCCGGCCAGCCTCCGCGCCACGCAGGCGAGGTTTCCTGCCGCCGCCCCTCGTAACCGCCCTTTTTCCCGCATGAGCATAAAAGTCTCATGGT